>JAYQUR010000293.1:0-4592 GCA_038148075.1 Alphaproteobacteria bacterium
AGCTCGAACATCGCTTCGAATGCCGTCAGGCAGGCGCAGGCCACGAACGAAGATGTGGAAGGTCTATCAAATGCCGCGGAGAAGATCGGCGAAGTTGTCTCACTGATCAACGATATCGCGAGCCAGACGAATCTCCTCGCTCTCAATGCCACGATCGAAGCGGCTCGCGCAGGCGAGGCCGGCAAGGGGTTTGCCGTCGTTGCGACGGAAGTGAAATCGCTTGCGGACCAGACGGCGAAAGCCACGGACGAGATTTCCGGCCAGATCGGCGAAATTCAGACCGCAACGAGAGGCGCTGTCACGTCGATCAAGGAAATTGGCGACACGATCACGGAGATCAGCGAAATCGCCGCTGCGATCGCATCGGCTGTCGAAGAACAGTCGGCGGCAACCCGGGAGATAGCCTCCAGCGCGGAACAGGCTGCGTTAGGAACGGCCGAGGTTTCACAGAGTATCACTGCGTTTACGCAGGGAATCTCGGAAGTGAATCAATCGATGGAGAAAATCCGCGAAAGCTCGGAACAGGTTAGCGGCGAGGCCGAAACCCTGAAGCAAGAGGTGAAAGCGTTCGTGGACGGGGACCGCTAATCGGACCGTACTTTCTGCATCGACCCCGGAATAGCTACCCCTTCGACGCCATCACCAGCGCCAGCATGTTGGCGGCGTAGTCGGACGCCTGGGGTGTTTCCATCAGGCGGGCGTTGGCAATGTAGGTCTTGCAGGTCATCAGCGCCGTCCGGTCGCGACTCGCCAGCGTCGCGAGGATCTCGTCGGCGGCCGAATAGAGGTTGCCGGCGGGAACCACGTGGCTGACGAAGCCGGCGGCGCGCGCCGTCTGTGCGTCCACCTCCTCCGTCGAATAGACCAGCCACGCGACGGACTTGGACATCGACCGGTCGATATGCGCCGAGATCGCAGCGGTCGGCGGCAGGTCGTGCTTCATCTCGGGAAGCGAGAACCGCGCGTCGTCTGCGGCGATGGTGACGTCGCAAACCGCCGCCGCGGCGCAGCCGAAACCGGCCGCCCGGCCCTGGACGGTCGCCACGACAGGCACTTCGGCGCCGCGCACCGCCTCGTAGAAACCGAGGATAGGCGCCGTGAGAGCCTCGCGCATCTCGACGCCGTTCTTCGGCGTATGTTCCGGCGCGCTTTTCGGATCGCGGCCGAGACAGAAATCGTCGCCGGTGCTGCTGATCGAGATCGCCTTTATCTCGGGATCGCAGCCGGCATCGATGATCAGCGCCGAGACGTGATCCAGCATGTCGAGCGTCAGCATGTTTCCCCGGTCGGCTCGGTCGATCGTGATTCGCGCGATCGAGCCGTCCAGCTCGAGCTTGAGGACGTCTTCGATATCGTCAGCCATTCTTCTTCTCCCCCGATTTCCTTTTCAGTGGCCTGTATTCCTGCGCGGCGCCGTCTTCGAGCAGCCGCGCGATCTCGCTTTCGTCCGCCCCCAGCACGTCGCGCAGGATCTCCGCGGTCTCGCCGCCGAGCCGCGGCGGATACGTGTGGTCGCCCATTTCCGAGCGGGACATCTTAACCGGGTTGCCCGCGACCCGGACGCGGTTGCCGCCGCCATCCTCGAGCGACAGCACCATATCTCGTCCGACGATCTGCGGGTTGCTCAACGCCTTTTCGAGCGAATTGATCTCGCCTACGGGAATTCCCGCTTCCAGAAGTCGCGGCACCCAGTGATCCGCTTCCTTCATCATGAAGGCGCCTTCGAGGATCGGCCACAGCTCGTGCCGGTTCTCGTAGCGGTCCTCGTTGAGGGTAAAACGGGCATCGTCCTTCATTTCTGCGAGGCCGAGCACGTCGCACAGTGCCTGCCACATCCTCTCGGTATTGGCCGTGATGACCAGCGAGGTTCCGTTCGCGCAGTTGAAGCCGCGATATGTCGGGATCGAATCGTGGCCCCAGCCCTGACGCCCCGGGTTCTTACCCGAATGCAGGTGATACGCGGCCTGATAGCAGAGCATCGATATCTGGCAGTCCAGCATCGACACGTCGATATACTGGCCGCGCCCGGACCTGCGACGTTCCTCAAGCGCGGCAAGCGAACCGATTACCGCATACATGCCGGCGTTCAGATCGCCGATCGGAATGCCGGACCGGACCGCAGAGCGGCCGGGCTCTCCCGTCATCCCCATACCGCCGGAGATCGCCTGGACGATCATGTCGTAGGCGGGCCGGTCGCGGTCCGCGCCGGTCTGCCCGAAGCCGCTGATCGAAGCCCAGATGAGGCCCGGGTTGCGCGCCGACAGATCGGCGTAGGTCAGCCCCAGCCGGTCGAGCACGCCGGGCCGGAAATTCTCGACGAGAATGTCGCTTTCGTCGGCCAGCCGCTTGACGATATCCAGCCCGTCGGGGTTCTTCATATCGACGACGATGCTTTTCTTGTTCCGGTTGATCGACAGGTAGTAGCAGCTGTCCTCGCCGACGAAATGCGGCGGCAGCACGCGCGACCAGTCGCCGGCGGGCGCCTCCAGCTTGACCACCTCCGCGCCGAGGTCGGCGAAAATCATCGTGGCATAGGGACCGGCGAGAAATTGCGTCAGGTCGAGAACCCGCAACCCGGCGAGCGCACCTTGTCCCTTCGTTCCGCTGTGCGCTTCGTCACTGTCCATTGCCGTTCTTTCCGCCAAGGTCGCGTTTGCACCGTTAATCTTGTTCTAACGCAAACGTTCTACGGACAAGAACTAGCAGGTCAAACCACCGAACTGAATACGGAGACATCGGAAATGCGCGCAATTTTTCTGTCTTTCGTCGCACTCCTCCTCGTTTCCGGGCATGCAATCGCAGCGGAGCGGCATCTGTCCGACGTTCCGGCATCGCCCGATCGGAACGCGCACTATCTGTTCTATCTGCACGGCGGATTTCTGGAAATGCACCCGGACGGCACCGTGAATCCCCGGTTGGGCAAGGCATACGACTGGAGCGGAAACATCAAAGCGCTTGCGGCGCACGGCGTTGTGGTCATCAGCGAAATCCGTGACCGCGACACGCGCCCCCCGGAGTATGCGCGCAATGTCGTTTCCCAGATCGAACGGCTGATAGCCGCGGGCGTACCGGCCCGGCGGATCACGGTTTCAGGTCACTCCAAGGGCGGCGCGATCGCGAATATCGTCGCGGGCATGGCACAAAACGGGGAACTGGGATTCGTCAACATGGCCGGTTGCGGCGCGGGTCCCCGGTTCGGACGCCAGTTCGAACGGTTTACGAAAAGGCGGGGGGCGGAACTCCAGGGACGATTCCTGTCGCTCTACGACGACTCGGACGATATAGCCGGTTCGTGCCGCCCGCTCGTCGAGGCCGGCGCCACGATCGAATTTTCGGAGAAGGTTTTCAGCACCGGCCAGGGACATGGCCTGTTCTACGGTCCGGACAAGCGCTGGATCGACGCCATCGCGGCCTTCGCGAAAGCCGGCGAATAGCGTTTACAGGATGAAGCTGACGGCGCCGAGCGCGCCGAGTTCGATGGAGTCCAGGACGGCCCGCCGTTCTGCGATCCGGAATCCGCCGTCGGTGACGCGCAACCGATAGACGTAGCGGCCGACATATTCGCCGCCGCGCCCTTCCCGGCGGAACCGGTGCACCGAAAAATTGGCCGCGACGGTCACCTCGTCGCAGTTTGTACCGAGAATGCGGACGTTGGTGATCAGCCGCCGCGTGCGCGATGGCGGAAATTCGGCATGGGCGTCGGGGCTTTTCAGCCTTTTAACACGGCTGCGAATCCGGTGAATGTCGTCCGCGATGATGAACAGCGTGTCTTCGTAGCTCGACTCGGGCGCCTCGTTCGGCGGCACGAGATAGTGCGCGTCCTCCGTCAGGAGTTCGAGCCAGTCGTCGAGACGCCAGTCGTCCAGCAGCGCGGCCTCGCGATAGAGGAAATCCTCCACCTCGGCGCGCGTCACGGACGCCGCCGCGTTTTTCGTTTCCGCCAGCGCCATTATTCGGCCGCCTGCGCTGCTGCCTGGGTTCCGGTCATCAGCTCGTTCCAGCGGCGCCAGAACGTGCGCAGATGCAGCTCGTCCGAATTGAGCTGCTCGCCGGTCTTGGCGATGCCGCGCGTCATCACCGACCAGGGAACCTCGTTCACCGTCTCGGCGATTCCCTGCTGGACCTGCATCAGCGCTTCGACGTCGTCCGGCGTCGCGAACCCGCCGGGGCCATAGAACGTCAGGAACGCATCGAGGCGAACCTTCCGCATCTCGCGGCTTTCCTCGACGGGGCCGAGCGCCCACGCCGTTACTTCCATCCGGTCTACCGCCGCCGGCCAGAACGTCCGCACCGTCACCGACGAGCCGTCGTTGATCATCAGGTTCGGGAAGACGAACAGGTTGCGGTTGGTGTTCGCGACGCGCTCGGCGCGTTCCTCGCCCAGCCGCTCGACGAGCTCGGCCTTGGCCGCCTCGACGATCGGCTTCGCCTCCTCGCCGTAGATCGAAATCCAGGCCGCGACGGGGCGGCCGCGGAAATTCGCATTATCGATGACCGCGTGTCCGTTGCCGAGATTCCTGCCGATGCCGCGTTTGGGCAGCAACAGTCCCTCGCCCTTGGGAACCTTGATGTTGACCCCGGCGTCCTTCATG
>JAYQUR010000294.1:0-4584 GCA_038148075.1 Alphaproteobacteria bacterium
GTCCGGGTACGCGCGCCAACATCGACGAGTTCACCGAGACGACGTCGAAAGGCCTCGAAGTCGTCGGGGGTGCCGCGCAGGGCAAGGCGATCATCGTCCTCAACCCGGCCGAACCGCCGCTGGTGATGCGCGACACCGTCTACACCCTGTCCGAGGAAGTCGAAGAGGAAACCATCCGCCGCTCCGTCGAGGAGATGGTCAAGGAAGTCCAGAGCTACGTTCCCGGCTACCGGTTGAAACAGGACGTGCAGTTCGAGCGTTTCGGCTCGAACAAGCCGCTGCATATTCCAGGCCGCGGCGACTTCACCGGCATCAAGTCGTCGATCTTCCTCGAGGTCGAGGGCGCGGGCCATTACCTGCCGAAATACGCCGGCAATCTCGACATCATGACGTCGGCCGCACTGCGGACCGCCGAACACGTCGTCGAACGCCGCATGGCGACGGCCTGACCGGGAACCGACAAATGGCTTTCGATACCGAGAAGAAAATCTACGTTCAGGACGTCACGCTGCGCGACGGCATGCACGCCATCCGCCACCAGTACGGCCTCGACCATATCAAGGCGATCTGCAAGGCGCTCGACGACGCGAAGGTGGACGCCATCGAGGTCGCCCATGGCGACGGTCTCGCGGGGATGTCGTTCAATTACGGCTTCGCCAAGGAAACCGATCTCGAATACCTGGAAGCGGCGGCCAGCGTGCTCGAGCACGCTAAACTCGCAACGCTGCTGCTGCCCGGGATCGGCACCGTGCACGATTTGCGCGAGGCCTTCGAGGCCGGAGCGCGATCCGTCCGCGTCGCGACGCACTGCACCGAAGCCGACATCTCGAAGCAGCATATCGAATATGCCCGCGAGCTCGGCATGGACGTCGCCGGCTTTCTGATGATGGCGCACATGACGCCGCCGAAGCAGCTCGCCGAGCAGGCGCTGCTGATGGAGGAATACGGCGCGCACTGTGTCTACGTCACGGACTCGGGCGGCGCGCTCCTGATGCAGGATGTCGCCGACCGCTTCAAGGCGTTCAACGACGTCCTCAAGCCGGAGACGCAGACCGGCATCCACGCCCACCACAACCTGTCGTTCGGCATCGCGAACTCGATCATCGCCCTCGAACACGGCGCGACGCGGGTCGACGCTTCTCTGGCCGGTATGGGCGCGGGTGCGGGCAACGCACCGCTGGAAATCTTCATCGCGGTCGCCGACCGGATGGGCCTCAATCACGGCTGCGACCTGTTCGGCCTGATGGACGCGGCGGAAGAGCTTGTCCGGCCGCTCCAGGACCGCCCTGTCCGCGTCGACCGCGAAACCCTCGCGCTCGGCTACGCCGGCGTCTATTCGAGCTTCCTGCGTCATGCCGAAACGGCATCCGAGACCTACGGCATCGACACGCGCGAGATTCTGATCGAGCTCGGCAGGCGGCGCATGGTCGGCGGCCAGGAAGACATGATCGTCGACGTGGCACTCGACCTCGTCAAGGAACGCGAAGGCGGCGACGCCGCGAAAGGAGAATAACAATGGTGGATGTCGCCAAGATCGCGAAGACGCTGGACGATGCCGCGCACAAGGCGCGAGCGAACTCGCAGCCTTCCGAAAAGGAAACCTACACGGTCGACGAGGCCTACGAGATCCAGCGTCTGTCGATCGACCGCCGCCTGGCGCGGGGCGAGAAACGCAACGGCATGAAGATGGGTTTCACCAGCCGCGCCAAAATGATTCAGATGGGCATCGACGACATGATCTGGGGACGCCTCACCGACGGCATGGTCGTCGAGGACGGCGGGCCGATCTCGCTCAAGGACTACGTGCATCCGCGCGTCGAGCCGGAGATCGCCTTCCTGCTCAAGCGTCCGCTCGGCTGGCCGTGCACGGCGGCCGACGCCTTCGCGGCCGTCGACGGCGTCGCGCCGGCGATGGAAATCATCGATTCCCGATACAAGAATTTCAAGTTCTCGCTCGAAGACGTGATCGCCGACAACGCGTCATCGTCCGGCTTCGTGGTCGGACCATGGCAACGCCCCGACAGCGATCTCGACAATCTCGGCATGATCCTGGAATTCAACGGCCGGCCCGTGCAGATCGGCTCGTCCGCCGCCATTCTCGGCCATCCCGTCCGCTCGCTGGTCTCCGCCGCGCGCCTGACGACAGAGGCAGGCGAACGGCTCGAAGCGGGCTGGATCGTCATGGCGGGCGGCGCGACGGCGGCCGAGGCGCTCAAGCCCGGCGTGTTCGTCCGCAATACGGTTCAGGGCCTGGGATCCGTCGCCTTCTCGGTAACGAAGTAGGTGCTGTCACAACGCTTATGAACAGAGCCTCGGCCCTGTGCCGGGGCTTTTTCATGGGGAAGGTTTGCTCCGACTGGTGCCACCCCGGACTTGCTCCGGGCTCCAGTCTGCCGATTTCTGCGATTGCGACCGACACTGGATCCCGGAACAAGTCCGGGATGACGATTTGCGTAAATGAAACGACGAATGCTGTCGCGAGTCCTTACGCCGCTCCGGCGATCTGCCGTAACGTCCAGGTCAGCGCGCCGGGGTCGGCCGTTCCCTGCCCCGCGATGTCGAGCGCGCTGCCGTGCGCAACCGAGGAAAACAGCACGGGCGTTCCGATCGTGAAGGCCGCCGTGCCGGTGAAGCCGACCAGCTTTGCCGGGATATGGCCCTGATCGTGATACATAACGACGTAGGCGTCGTAGCCTTCGTCGAGATACATCGTGTCGGCGCCGAACGGCCCGTGCGCGTCGATCCCCGCCTCGATCGCCTCAGCAATGGCGGGCGACACGGTTTCGATTTCCTCTGTACCGAACAGCCCCCCTTCGCCGGCGTGCGGATTGACGCCGGAGACCGCGAGCCGGGGCCTGTCGATCCCGATCCGCCGGAGCGCCGCATCGGCCGCCCTGAGGGTACGGACGATGCGCGGCCGGTCGATCAGGTCGAGTGCGGCGCGAATCCCGAGATGCAGCGTCACATGCGCTATCCGCAACCGGTCGGAGGCCAGCATCATTAAGACGTAGTTCTCGTCCGTGCCGGTTTCACGCGCGACGAACGACGGGTAGCCATCGAAGTCGACTCCCGCCGCCTTGATGGACGATTGGGTCTGCGGACAGGCAGCGACCGCATCCGCCTCGCCGCGCCGTGCCATCGCGATGGCCTCGGACGCATAGGCGAGAATGGCCCTGCCGGTGTCCGCATTGCTCTCGCCCGGCGTCAGGGCGGACACGTCGAGCGTACCCACATCGACGATATCGTCCGGAACCGATAGCCCGAGGCGGTCGGCATAGAGCGCCAGTACGGCCCGGTCGCCGACCAGCACCGGCACGCATAGATCGCGGACGGCGCCATCGCTCGCGGCTTTCAGGGCTATTTCGGGACCGATCCCTGCGGGATCGCCGATGGCGATGGCGATGCGGGGCTTCGACGGGGCGGGCATCGGGTCAGATGGGAATGACGACGAGCGTATCGAAACGCTGCGAATCCGTCACGACGACGCGCGACCGAAACAGTGGACGGCCATTCTCTATCACGATCTCGTCGACGCACTTGCCGGAGCTGAAGACAGAAATGTCGCCTTCCTGCATCGTGCGAACGATGGCGTAGGACGTCTCGACCAGCCAGGCACCGTCCTTTTCGCCGCGGATGCGCGTTCCCGACAGCAGATGACGGTAGAAATGCGGCTCGTAGACGTTCGCCTCCCGGAGCGCCTTGATGCGATCCTGCAACATCCCGCGACTGGAACATTCCATCACGCCGATGCTGCGGCCCTTCGCAAGGCTGACCCGGTCGATGATGCGGTAGGTACAGGCTTCCGTAAAATAACCCGGCCATTCCTCGAGCCGGTCGTCGTCGATCATATGCGCATAGTCGACGATGAAATCCTCGATCAGCCGGCGGGTGTCGTCGTCGGCCACGGGGGCGGTTCCGGACGCATCCATCGTCAGGCTCCCATCAGCTCGCGGTAACCCTTCCAGAAGCCCCGGATGGAAACTTCTGTAGCGCGTCCCTCCTCTGTCGACGCGACGTCGCGACCGCCCATCTCGACCAGCGTCGTGAGATCGGGATCGTGCTTCGAACCGCGCTGAACCCAGCCGCCGACGACGCCGTCCTCCATCGAGATCAGCCCGCCGGGGCCCACCATGTTGGACTGTTTTATACGCGCCTCGCGCTGCTCCGCATCGTCATCGGCGCTGCCGAGCACCCACCACATCAGTTCGCACTCTTCGGGCCCCTTCGGCAGGCACAGCCTCAGCGCGATCGAATTGTAGATCTGCTGTACGACGAAGTTCGGGAAGGTCGATTGAATGGCGAGCGTCGTCCCGCAATCGTATTCCCGCCAGCTCGCAACCAGCGTCGGATCCGACAGCAGGTACCCGTCCTTGACCGACAGCAGGACCTTCGAGTTGTACTGCTCTTCTTCCTTGTCGGTTT
Source organism: Alphaproteobacteria bacterium (assembly GCA_038148075.1). Taxonomy (GTDB): domain Bacteria; phylum Pseudomonadota; class Alphaproteobacteria; order MPNO01; family UBA830; genus JAYQUR01. The sequence continues at coordinate 4,423 of JAYQUR010000294.1, forward strand.
CGGCGATCGAGTAGCTGATGTGATGCCAGCCGTTGTCCGACAGCTTGATGCCGCCCTTCATCGACAGGCGGTTGATGCGGAACGTGGCCTGGAACATGTGGAGGATACTGGCGTGATAGGAATCGCGCACGTTCTCCATATAGAGCTTCCAGTTGTTCGGCA
>JAYQUR010000295.1:0-4576 GCA_038148075.1 Alphaproteobacteria bacterium
AACGACGGAAAATCTCTTCTGATCTGACACGCGTTCAATCCTTACCCAGCAGACGCGCAACATACCGCGCGATAGTGTCTATTTCCATGTTGATGCGGTCGCCCACCTTCCGTTCCCCGAACGTGGTGACGCTTTGGGTGTGGCTGATGATATTGACGCCGAAACGGTTGCCGTCGACCTCGTTCACCGTCAGCGATACGCCGTCGAGGCATATCGATCCCTTGGGCGCGATATAGCGGGCGAAGCGGTCCGGCGCCTCGAACGTGAAGCGCACGCTGTCGCCTTCGGGTTTCATGTCGACGATCGTCGCGACGGCATCGACATGGCCCGACACGATGTGCCCGCCGAGTTCGTCGCCGACGCGCATGGCGCGTTCGAGATTTACCGGCGTGCCGACCTCCCAGTCGCCCAGCCCGGTCTTGTCGAGCGTCTCCGCCGACGCCTCGATCGCGAACCAGCCTTTCCCTTTCTCGATGACCGTAAGGCACGGTCCCGAACACGCGATCGACGCGCCGATGTCGATGTCGTCCGTGTCGTAGGCGGTCTCGATCTCGACGCGCGTGTCTCCGCGCTTCTCGATCTTTCGAATTCTGCCGAGATCGGTGACGATTCCCGTAAACATACCGTTTCCCTATTCGCTTCGCGCGTAGACCTCGACCGAATCCGGTCCGGCCCGGCGGTGCGATACTTTGACGAACCGGGGAGCCCCGTCAAGCGCGTCCAGCCCGAAACCGTCCACGGCGGCAAGCCCGTCGCCGCCGACGAGGACCGGCGCGCGGAACCAGACGACCTGGTCGACAAGCCCGCCGGCGAGAAGCGACCCGACGATCCTGCCGCCGCCCTCGACGAGAAGCCGCGTAATTCCACGCTCGCCCAATGCCGCCAGGGCCGCCGCGGGATCCGTGCCTCCGCCGTCGTTCCCCTGTACCGTCACGATTTCCGCCCCCGTGTCGTCGACGGCATCCCGCCACCCCGGATCGGCGCCCTCGGGGAGGACGATCCATGTCGGCACCTCATCGGCTGTCCGGAGCAGCGCGCTGTCGGCGGTTAGCGGCGTTCGGCCACCAAGGACCACCCGAACCGGCGATCGTTCCTCGAGCCCCGGAAGGCGACAGGTCAGCGACGGATCGTCGGCCCGCGCCGTCCCGGCACCGACCAGGATCGCGTCGTTACGGGCCCGCAGTCCGTGGCCCAGCGCGCGCGCAGCCTCGCCCGTGATCCACCGGCTTTCGCCGGTCCGGGTTGCGATTTTGCCGTCGAGGGTGGTTGCCGCCTTCACGGTCACCAGCGGCCTGCCCTTGGCGATCCGCGTCAGGAACCCGGCCGCAACGTTATGCGCCTCAGCGCCGCAGACGCCCGTCGCGACCTCTATCTCGGCGTCGCGCAGCATCCGGATACCGCCGCCGCTCACCCGCGGATCCGGATCCTCGATGCCGACGACCACCCGCGCGATGCCCGCTTCGATCAGCGCACGGGCGCAGGGCGGCGTCTTGCCGTGATGCGCGCACGGCTCGAGCGTCACGTAGGCCGTTGCCCCGGCGGCGGCACCGCGCGCACGCGCGAGCGCTTCGGTTTCGGCATGGGGACGACCGCCCGGCTGGGTCCAGCCTCGGCCGACGATGCAGCCGTCCTTGACGATGACGCACCCGACGGACGGATTCGGTGAGACGTTTCCGTGGCCGCGCCGGGCAAGCCCGATCGCGATCCGCATGAAACGTTCTTCAGTCAACCTCTTCCTCGTCCGGGAATGTGAGGCTTTCGACGAAGTCCTCGAAGTCGCGGGCCTCCCGGAAGTTGCGGTAGACCGACGCGTAGCGGATGTAAGCGACCTGATCGAGTTGCGACAGCGCATCCATCACCAGTTCGCCGACCTGCGTCGAAGTGACTTCCGTCTGACCCGAACTCTCGATCCGCCGAATGATCCCGGTGATCGCCCGCTCGATGCGCTCCGGCTCGACAGAGCGCTTGCGCAACGCGATGTTCATCGACCGCGCAACCTTGTCGCGGTCCAGCGGTTCCCTGCGGCCGCCCGATTTGACGACCGTCAGTTCCCGCAGCTGAACGCGTTCGAACGTGGTGAACCGCGCGCCGCAGGCGGTACAGGACCGCCGGCGTCGAATAGCCGTGTTGTCTTCGGTCGGACGCGAGTCCTTAACCTGCGTGTCGTCCGATCCGCAAAATGGGCATTTCATGGCCCCCTCCCCCCCAATGGCGTCAGAAACCGGGATAGACCGGAAAACGCGCGCACAGTTTGCCGACTCGCTTGCGCACCGCCTGCTCGACCGCCGAGTTATCGTTGCTGCCCGACGCGAGGCCGTCGAGGACCTCGACGATCATCTCGCCGACCTGCCGGAACTCCGCCGGCCCGAAGCCGCGCGTCGTCGCGGCGGGCGAGCCGAGGCGCACGCCGGACGTCACGGTCGGTTTTTCCGGATCGAACGGTATCCCGTTCTTGTTGCAGGTCATGCCCGCCTCTTCGAGGCTTCCCTCCGCCACCTTGCCGGTCAGCCCCTTCGGTCGGAGATCCACGAGCATCAGATGCGTGTCCGTGCCGCCCGAAACGATATCGAGCCCGCCCTCGACCAGCGTCGCCGCGAGCGTCTTGGCGTTCTCGACCACGGCGGCCGAATAGGCGCGGAACTCCGGCCGCAGCGCTTCGCCGAACGCGGCCGCCTTGGCGGCGATCACGTGCATCAACGGCCCGCCCTGGGTGCCCGGGAAGATCGCCGAATTGATCTTCTTGGCGAGATCCTCGTCGTTGGACAGGATCATGCCGCCGCGCGGGCCGCGCAGAGTCTTGTGCGTCGTGGTTGTCGCGATATGCGCGTGCGGAAACGGGCTCGGGTGCGCGCCGCCGGCAACGAGACCGGCAAAATGCGCCATGTCGACCATCAGGTAGGCGCCGACCGAATCCGCGATCGCGCGGAAGCCGGCGAAGTCGATGACACGGGGATAGGCCGATCCCCCCGCGATGATGAGTTTCGGCTTATGCTCCTTCGCCAGCCGCTCGACCTCGTCCATGTCAATCCGCGCATCCTCCTTCCGCACGCCGTACTGGACCGCATGCAGCCACTTGCCGGATATGTTCGGAGGCGCGCCGTGCGTCAGGTGGCCGCCCGCGGCAAGGGACATGCCGAGTATCGTATCGCCGGGCTTGAGGAGAGCGAAGAAAACCGCTTCGTTCGCCTGTGCGCCGGAGTGCGGCTGAACGTTCGCGAACCCGCAATCGAAAAGCTGCTTCGCCCTGTCTATCGCGATCTCCTCGGCCACGTCGACGAACTCGCACCCGCCGTAATAGCGCCTGCCGGGATAGCCTTCGGCGTACTTGTTGGTGAGCACCGACCCCGCCGCCTCGAGGACTGCGCGAGAAACGATGTTTTCCGACGCGATCAGTTCGATCTGGTCCTGCTGACGGGCCAGTTCCCCCCTGATCGCCCCGTAGAGATCGGGATCGCTCTCGGCGAGCGAGGCGGTGAAAAATCCGTCATGGGACATACCGGATTCGCTCGCCGTGGACATGTTCATACGCCTGTTCTCCTGCCTTCTATTCGATTCCGGATGCGCAAAATCATCCGTGCGTCCTTGACGTCATCCCATCTTCCCGATGCGCCGTGCGTGGCGACCGCCTTCGAATGCCTCGGTGAGGAAAATCCGGACCATCGACTTCGCCGCCGCCGCGTCCGTCTTGCGACCTCCCATGCAAAGCACGTTGGCATCGTTGTGCTGCCGCGCAAGCCGCGCCGTTTCGTCGTCGTAACACAGGGCGGCCCGGATTCCGGCATGCCGGTTCGCAGCAATCGATATGCCGATTCCGGTTCCGCAGACAAGGATACCGCGCGCCGCGTCGCCGCGGTTCAGCGCCGCGACGAGCTTGTCCGCGAAGTCGGGATAGTCGACCGACTCGTCGCTGTCGGTGCCCAGGTCGAGCACGTCGAAACCCGCCTCGCGGACCGCCTCTGCCGCCGCCGCCTTCAGCGCGATTCCGCCGTGATCGACGGCAATAGCTATCGTTTTCTCGTTCACCGTTTCGTGAGCCGCGTGGCTTTTGACAGGATGTCGATTTCGATCCGCGATACTACCATATCTCGGGCAACCAATCCAGCGCGACACAAGTACTGGCTTCGATTCGGGCGATTTACCTGTGGATTACCCGTCCGCCCGCGAGACTGCGCGCGCCGCACGCGCGCCGCAGCAAAATACGAATTAATTGGATCGTTTCTTTCACGCAATTAGATTTTGAGAGACAACCGCCGTTTTCGGGGAAACAATACTCGACAAAACGGAAACATTATTTGTGTTTGACAAAAAGGGAGGTTCATGCAATTACCAGCGCGGTAATCATTACAAGCTCCCCGGCGCCACTCCTCGCGGGGAGCTTTCTAGCGAGATAGGTAGGAAATATGGCGGAAGAAGAAACGCAACCGATACGGGATTCGGAAATGTTGAAGATGGCGGTGACGATCGTTTCCGCCTATGTCGGCAACAATCCGGTTCCCGCCGAACAGGTTCCCGATGTCATCAATACCGTCTACTCGTCTCTTAACGGTCTTGCCGGCGGCAACAGCGCAGGCAATGC
>JAYQUR010000296.1:0-4572 GCA_038148075.1 Alphaproteobacteria bacterium
GTTTATAGGCTTGTCATATTTAAAATGGCCATCTGTCCATTCTTGATAAATATACTCATTAATTGTAAGTATTTCAGAACCATCGGTCGGCATTTCACTGGTCCGCTTAATATTTTTGATGGGATGATTATCACTACATCGGCGCAGTTTATAGAATTTAAGCGCGAGCTATAACTTCAGTAACCCCTCAAACATAGTGAACCAAAAATCAAAGCATTTATCGAGAAGGAAAGTAATTGAGCTGCTAGCGCAACCCGGCGCAGGCCGACCCGGACCGGGCCTACCGGCAGCTGCACCGCAAGTGGAAAGAAGTCACGCCCGACCTCTACGACAACCGAAGTGCGCGCTCGTCGGACGACCGCTTCGGCGGCGTCAGGAAGCCGCGCACATGGCGGCCGCGCCTGGGCGCAGGATCCTGCACGAACCCGCTGATCTGCTGATCCTCAAGATCGGGCGAAATTCGCGCGCGATATTGACGCAGCGCGCCCGCTTGGCGACTCTGGGGGCCCTTCCCGCCTAGCCCCATCCCGAGGACCCCGCCATGCCCGCCGACACTCCCGCCCGTTCCGCCGCCGCCGAGTACGACTACATCATCGTCGGCGCGGGCTCCGCCGGGTGCACGCTGGCCTACCGGCTGTCGGAGGACGGCGATGCGCGCGTGCTGGTGCTCGAGGCGGGCGGGCGCGACCGCGATCCGTGGATCAGGATCCCGCTCGGCTGGGGCATGATCCTGCAGAAGCGGCTGCACGACTGGATGTATTTCGCCGAGCCGTCGGCCACCATGAAGGACCGCGCGATCGAGTGCGCGCGCGGGCGCGTGCTCGGCGGCTCGTCGTCGATCAACGCGATGGCCTACTATCACGGCCACCCGGCGGATTACGACCGCTGGGCGTCCTACGGGCTGCCGGGCTGGACGTATAAGGAAATTCTCCCCTATTTCCGCCGCTCCGAGGACTGGGAGGGCGGCGCGGATTCCTACCGCGGCGCGGGCGGGCCGCTGACGGTCACCAAGGGCACGTTCCGCGACGCCATCTGCGACGCCTTCCTGGAGGCGGCGCGCGAGCGCCAGTACCCGTTCACCGACGATTACAACGGCGCGCAGCCGGAGGGCTTCGCGCGGATGCAGATGACGCTGCGCAACGGCAAGCGGTGGAGCGCGGCGTCGGCCTATCTGCGCCCGGCGATGGCACGGCCCAACGTCACGGTCGAGACCGGCGCGCTGGTGCAGAAGGTCGAGCTGGACGGGACTCGCGCCACCGGCATCGCCTATGTACAGAACGGCAAGACGGTCACGGCGCGGGCGGCGCGGGAGGTCATCCTGTCCGGCGGGTCGATCAACTCGCCGCAGATGCTGATGCTGTCGGGCATCGGCCCGGCCGATCACCTGCGCGGGCACGGCATCGACGTGGCGCTCGACCTGCCGGGCGTCGGCCGGAACCTCGCCGATCATACCTCGGCCTCGGTCGCCTTCCGGCGCAAGTCGGGCGGCACGTTCCAGAAGAACATGCGCCTCGACAAGCTGGCCATCGCGCTGCCGCAATGCCTGGCGGGGATGGGCGGCTTCGCGGCCGACCTCCCGTTCGGCATCACGGGGTTCCTGAAATCCGGCCCGGAACAGCCGATCCCCGACCTGCAGATGCTGTTCTGGATGGGCGCGACGACGACGGCGCAGCCGTACCTGCCGCCGTTCAAGCGCGCGTTCGAAGACGGATTCAACGTGCGCATCATGCCGATGCGCCCCAAAAGCCGCGGGCGCGTTGCGCTGGCGTCGTCCGACCCGGCCGAGGCGCCACGCATCCACCAGGGCTTCTTCGAGCACGAGGAGGAATGGCCGACGATCCTGCGCGGCCTCAGGATGGCGCGCGAGCTGGTCGCCTCCGACGCGCTCAAGGACTATGCCGGTCCGGAGCTCGCCCCCGGCAAGGATGCGACCTCGGACGAGGATTTGAAGGAGCACGTGCGCAAGACCATGATCACGATCCACCACCCGGTCGGCACCTGCAAGATGGGCGCCGACGGAGACGCGATGGCGGTGCTCGACGCCGAGCTGAAGGTGCGCGGGATCGAGGGGCTGCGCGTCGTCGATGCGTCCGTGATGCCCGATTCCATCGGCGGCGCCACCAACGCGCCCACCATCATGATCGCCGAGAAGGCCGCCGACATGATCCTGGGACGCACGCCGCTGCCGGCAGCCGACGTCCATTAGGGGAATTCTCGGCCGCGGCGTTATCCGGCAGCCGCCTCGACGATGCTCTCTCCAGCGATCAGGCCGATGGCGAACGCCTTGATCAGGCCGCCGACATAGCCGACGCGCGGGCCGCCCTCGATGCCGCCGACGGCGGAGCCCGCGGCGTAGAGACCGGGCACCGGCCCGCCCGAGCGATCGAGCACGCGGCCCTTGCCGTCGACCGACAATCCGCCGGACGTCACGGTGATCCCGGCGCACAGCGGCACGGCGTAGAACGGCGGCTCGGCGATGGGGAGCGCTTCGTAAACGGCGGTGTTGCGCTTCGGCGCGAGAGCCGACATATCGCCTGCGGCGACGGCTTCGTTGTAGGCGGCGACGGTTTCCGCAAGGCCGGCCGGATCGATTTCCGCGGCGGCGGCAAGCGCATACAGCGTGCCGGCCGAGATTAGCGTGCCGCCGTTGTCGGTCATCGACGGGTTGGGCGGCACGATGTCGGCGGTCTTCGCATCCTCCCAGCCGGGGGTGTCGAACACGACGGTGGCGGACAGAGGATCGTCCAGTCCGGCGATGGCGTTCGCGAAGAACACGCCGCCGTTGCCCTCGTCGGCGAAGCGCTTGCCGTCAGGCGTGACGACGACGGACCTGGCGCACAGCACGTCGAGCTGCGGATAGGGCCACAGGCGCTCGTCGTTCATCGCGTCGCGGCTGAGCACATGGCCGTAGAACTTGTCCATGCCGACGGTCGCGGCACCGATGGCCGTCGCCATGCGGATCCCGTCGCCACGTCCGGTCTGCGTGTTACGCTGGCGAATGCGATCGGCGGCGGGCTGGATGTGCTGTGCGACGAGATCGGCATTCGCCTGGAAACCGCCGTCGGCGACGACAACGGCGCCTACGGAAACGGTTTCCGGTCCGCCGTCGGTCTCGAATTCGACGCCGGCGACGCGGCCCGCCCCGGTCAGGATACGCCTCGCCCGCGCGCCGCGGCGCAGTTCGCCGCCTTTCTGCGCCAGCCGCGCGCCGAGAAGCTGCAGGAACTGGTTGGGGCCGCTGTCCTGCCAGTCGAGACCGGCGCGCATCTCGCGCAGCGGCGACAGCATCGGCACGCCGCTGACCCGGCGCGGATGCGCCTCGAACTCGGCCCCGCGATCGCGCATCCAGCTCATCGTCGCGGCGGCACGGTCGGCGATGGCGCGCAGGAGATCCTCGCGTACGTCGCCGTCGGATGCCTTTACGGCGGCGGCAAACAGCGTGTCGGCCGGCTCCTCGGGGCTTAGATAGGCTACGTGCAACGCACCGGTCGCCACGCGCGAGTTGCACATATAGAGGTCTTCAGCCCCCGCCTCGAGGACCAGCGGGCGCAGGCCGCCCTCAGCAATGCGGTTGGCCGCCGTCAGGCCGGCGAATCCGCCGCCGATAATCGCTACGTCGAAAGTCATGTGGCGTTCCCGTCCGTTTGTTCGGTCAACTTAATATACGCGGCAGGAACAACGCGATACACGGGAAGAACACGACAAGCGGCAGGCGCACGATATCGGCGGTGAAAAACGGCAGGATGCCCCGGAAGATAGTCGACAGCGGCCGGCTGGATTTGCCGAGATTCCGCGTGCACGGCGTCCGCCGATCTGCTGAAATCCGCGGGAAGCAGGAGGAAATCGCATGATCAAGACGAAGGGTCTCGCCCATTTCACCATCCCCGTCACCGATACGGTGCGCAGCATGGAATTCTATACCGAGATTCTCGGCATGCAGCCGATCCAGGTGAACCACGACATCGGCATGGTCTTCCTCGACACCGGGGGCGACTGCGTGATCCTCGCCAAGTCGAACGCGAAGATCGACCCGGACGACCACAACCTCCACCACGCGTTCATCGTCGATGCAGAGGATTACGAGGACGCCAAGGCATCGCTCGCCGAAAAAGGCGTCGACGTCATCTGGGAGGAAGACCGCCAGGGCGGCGCCGTGAACGGCCCGCGCGCCTACTTCCACGACCCGGACGGCAACGTTCTCGAGATCATCAATCTGACGAGCTACAAGGGCGACGCCTGAACGCTCCTTTTTTCCCCGGAAATCCGGGGCGAAATCGCCGTTTTGTCCAGAAACTGCGCACAGGCCTGTTGGTAATTCGCCGACAACGGGACCGGGCCTTGGCGATTCGGCCGATATGTTCTGATATTACAGGGTCTTAGTTTCCGCCTCGTGACGCATCAGGTTTCCACAGGAAAATCGCGGAATTCCGCAGTTTCCGGTTGCTCTGGACGTCTGCCCATATATAGTAGTCACGCTATTGTAACACACTGCATATAGCGCATGCCGTGTGGGTAGGCACAAAGTTGAGTAAATGGACAAGCACGAGGAGGATTGGCGATGCAGTGGAGTCC
>JAYQUR010000297.1:0-4555 GCA_038148075.1 Alphaproteobacteria bacterium
GGACAACATCGTCCGTCGCGTGCCCTCGTTCGTTCGCGTCGGCGACAGCGTACAGCCGGCGCTTTTCCTCGAAATTCTTCGCGTCGCCACCGGCCAGACGACATACATCGTCAACACGACCGACGAGGGGATGGAATCCGTCGTTGTCGGCGGGAACGCGATCCCGACCGACCACCGGGGGCGAATATGGGTTCACTATGCGCCATCCTCTCCGGGGCTCTACGTCTCGGCAGCCGATGTGATGGATGGCCGGATTCCCGCACAGCGCCTCGCCGGACATCTCGTTCTGATCGGAACTTCGGCCGTGGGGCTCCGCGATATCGTCGCGACGCCGCTGGTCAAGGCGATGCCCGGGGTGGAAGTGCATGCGCAACTGCTTCAGTCCATCCTCGCCGGCAGCCGGCTCGACCGGCCCGATTTCGCGATCGGAGCCGAGCTTGTCGCGCTGATCGCGATCGGGTTGCTCATCGTCCATCTGGTTCCCAAGGTAGGGGCCTGGCGAACGCTGGCTGTCGGCACCGCGTTGATAGCGGCGGCGGTGGCGGTGTGCTGGTGGATGTTCCGGTCGCACCAGATGCTGTTCGACGTTTCCTACCCCGTCCTGTGCTCGCTGCTGGTTTTTTCGGTACTGGCCTTCATGAACTACGTGCGCGAACAGCAGGACCGGCGCCAGATCCGGAACGCATTTTCCCGCTATCTCGCGCCCGAAGTCGTGAACAGGCTGACCGACAGCCCCTCGCAACTTCGCCTCGGCGGCGAAATGCGGGAAATGACGCTGTTGTTCTCCGACGTCCAGGGGTTCACGGGCATCGCGGAGAACTACGACGCCGTCGGGCTCACGCGCCTGATCAACGAAATCCTGACGCCGGTGACCTCCGAAATCCTGCGGACGGGAGGGACGGTCGACAAATACATGGGCGATGCGGTGATGGCGTTCTGGAATGCGCCGGTCGACGATTCCGACCACGCAAGAAACGCCTACCAGTCGGCGCTTGCGATAAATCGGCTGATCGGGCCGCTGAACGAACGCCTTGCCCGGCAGGCGGACGAGGCCGGCCATGCATTCCGGCCGGTGAATTTCGGCGTCGGCGTCAATACCGGCGATTGCTGCGTCGGCAACATGGGCTCCGATATGCGGTTCGACTATTCGGTTCTGGGAGATGCCGTGAACCTGGCGGCACGGCTGGAGGGACAGACGCGCACCTACGGCGTCGGGGCGGTCGTCGGCGAGCGAACGCGAACGCAGGCAGACGGTCTGGCCTTCCTCGAACTCGATCTCATCACCGTAAAGGGCAAGACGGTGCCCGAGCGAATCTACGCGCTTCTCGGTGAGGAGGATCTCGCCGCGGCCGAAGCGTTTTCGGCGCTGACGGCGCAGCACGAAGACATGCTCGCCGCTTACCGCGCGGCTGATTGGCAGGCAGCGCGTGCCGCCGCGGTCGCTGCGCGGGCGGCCGCGAAAGAGGCCGGTCTCGATCTCGAAGCGCTCTACGATCTGTTCGAGAGGCGGATCGAAGTCTTCGCAGCCGAACCGCCGCCCCCGGACTGGGGCGGCGTCTTCGTTGCAACGACGAAAGGCTAGGAAAAGCCGCTTCAGACGACCTTGATGGAGATATCGCCCACGCCGTCGATGTGGCCTTCCATCACGTCGCCGGCGACGATCGCACCGACGCCTGCCGGCGTCCCGGAATAGATCAGGTCGCCCGGTTGCAGCTCGAAGAGGCCGGAGAGATGTTCGATAGTCTCCGGCACGTTCCAGATCAGGTCCGAAATATCGGCGCTCTGCTTCGTTTCGCCGTTGACCTTGAGCCAGATCGCGCCGCTCGACGGGTGGCCGATCCTTGAAGCCGGCTGGATTTCGGCGCACGGCGCGGACGCATCGAACGCCTTGCCGACTTCCCACGGACGACCGATCTCGCGCGCGGCGATCTGCAGGTCGCGCCGCGTCATGTCGAGGCCGCACGCGTAGCCGAATATATGGTCGTTCGCCCGGGCTTGCGGGATGTCGCGTCCGCCCTTCCCGATCGCGACGACGAGTTCCATCTCGTAATGCACGTTCGCCGACTTGGACGGGTAGGGGAAGTCCGCACCGTCGGGGATGATGGTATTGTTGGGCTTCATGAAGAAAAACGGCGGCTCGCGGTCAGGATCCGACCCCATCTCGCGGGCATGCTCGGCGTAGTTCCGCCCGACGCAGTAAATGCGGCGGACCGGGAACACTTCGTCCGTACCCGCAACCGCGACGCTGGGCTGCTCCATCGGTTCGACGGCATATTTTGTCACGTCTTCAAACTCCTGTCGGTTGATGTGCCGGCGCTTACGAGCCGGGCGTCAGATCGCCCGCTTCGACGATCGTCAATTCGTTGTCGCCCACGTTGTTGCGGCGGCGATAGGCGGCGATTTCCTTGTAATCGTCCGAATTGAAGCAGGCCTCGGCCTCTTCCATCGACGGGAATTCGATGACGACGAAGCGCTCGAAATAGTCGCGGCCCTCGAGAGTCTTGTGGTTGCCGCCGCGGGTCAGGACCTTGCCGTTGAATTTCTTCAGAACCTCCGGCACGCGCGTCGCGTACTTCATGTATTCGTCGTAGTCGTTGATCTTGGCGCGGGCCAGCCAGTAGGCGGTCATCGAGGGGCTCCCCTAGTGTGTTTATCCGGGTCGGCGAGACATATACCCGATCTCGCTCGCGATGCGAGGCGTTTTTTCCCTGCCCGGCGGTGCGTTTCCGCCGCAACGAAAAATGGGGTAGTGTCTGTAGTAACCTGACCTAATAAAGCAGGGGGAGGAAATCATGCCGCTATCCCATCTCGAACATTTCCTGATCCAGACTGCCGATCTGGAGGGGACCAAGGACTGGTATTGCGACGTGCTCGGCATGACGGTCGGGTACAATCCCGATTTCAAAATGCCGGTCTACTGGCTCTATATCGGCGATACCGACGTCCTGCACCTGACGGTCGGCGGCGAAAACGTTTCCGAAAACCGGAAAAAGTATCTCGGCCAGCAATCTACGGATACGCACGGTTCCGGCGTCGTCGATCATGTGGCGTTCCGCGCGACCGGCCTGCCGGAGATGATGGCGCACCTCGATTCCAAGGGGGTCGAGTATACGAGACGCCAGGTCGACGATCAGGGACTGTTTCAACTGTTTTTACTGGACCCGAACGGCGTGAAGGTGGAACTGAATTTCGCCGCCGACGAGGCGCAGGGAATTAAGGCGGACGTCATGGCGTCCGAACTTTCGGCCTGACCGGCCGGTCGGCCGTAACTCCGATAAACGCAAGCGACAGGGAGCGCATTTCGTGATCGATCTCTATACGTGGTTTACGCCCAACGGCCGCAAGGTCTCCATCATGCTGGAGGAGTGCGGCCTCGACTACACGACCCATGCCGTCAATATCGGCAAGGACGAACAGTTCGAGCCCGATTTTCTCAAGATCAGCCCCAACAACAAGATTCCGGCGATCGTCGACCGCGACAACGGCAAGTCGGTGATGGAATCGGGTGCGATCCTGATGTACCTCGCCGACAAGACCGGCAAGTTCTGGCCGCAGGACCCGGACGGCAAGTGGACGACGATGGAATGGCTTATGTTCCAGATGGGCGGCGTAGGGCCGATGTTCGGCCAGTGCCACCACTACACCAAGTACAATCCGGGCAAGGCGCCCTATGCGGAAGAGCGGTATCTGAACGAGACCAAGCGGCTTTACGGCGTCATGGACAAGAAACTCGGCCGGACCGCCTATCTCGCCGGCGACGAATACACGATCGCCGATATCGCCGTCTGGCCGTGGACTGCGCGTCACGACTGGCAGACCGTCGACCTGAACGACTTCCCCAACGTCAAGCGCTGGTATCTCGAGATACTCGATCGACCGGCAACCCGGGCGGGGTGGAACGTTCCGGAAAACGAACAGGAAATTCCTCTTCCGGCCTGAATTCCCAGGGACGGGAGACAAAATAATAATCGGGGAGGTTGTTAAATGAATATCGATACTGCAGTGGAGAAATTCGCTGCATTCCTGAACGTGCTGTCCGCGATCTGGCTCAGCACGATCGCTGCATTGATTTTATGCGATGTGGTCGGCCGGGAGGTTTTCCTGTCGCCGATATACGGAACCAACGAGATCGTTTCCAACTCGGTGCTTTCAATACTTATGTTGCAGCTCCCCCTGTCGATCCTCACGCGCGGGTCGCTGAGGACGACGATTCTCTACGGCATCCTGAAAGTTCGCGGCAAGGCGGTAATCGATATCGTTTCGTACCTGTTTTCCGGCCTGCTGTTCCTGGCGATCGCCATCGGCAGCTGGCCCAACATGATCGAGGCGTGGGAAATCGGCGAAGCGGAAGGATCGGGCATTATAACGATTCCCGTCTATCCGATCCGTACTCTCGTCGTCGTTGTGTCTGTCGTGGGCGTCATGATCGCGCTTCTCCTGATCTGGCAGTCGCTGACCAACCCGGAAAAATATGACGAGTCCCTGGTGTCGCAGGAAGATGCCGAGGGAGCCAACTGATGGAGTTCGATCAAACCACGATCCTGCTGATCATGTT
>JAYQUR010000298.1:0-4544 GCA_038148075.1 Alphaproteobacteria bacterium
GTGCATGATCGACAGCATCACGCGGTTTGCGATGGCCCAGCGGGAAATCGGCCTCTCCGTCGGCGAGCCGCCAGCCAGCAAGGGATATACGCCGACGGTGTTCGCGGAATTGCCGCGCCTATCGCCCCGGCACGGACCGGCGCACCGACGAGGCGATCGCGTACCACGACCGGCTCGAAGCTTTTCTGAACCAGCACAAGGACGAGGGGAACGACATCGTCGCCGGCTTCGACATGCTGGAAAATCTTCTCGAGGGGGGTGACGAATGAAAGGGGCGCCCGGCCTGATCCGGCTGAATCAATGGAAGGTCGACGAACAGCGGCGAAAGGTCTCGGAACTGGAGATCCTCGCCGACGTTCTGGCGCGTCAGGAGGCGGACCTGCGCGACCAGATCGAGCGCGAAGGCCGTATCGCCGGGGACGACGTAGAGTCGAGCCAGGCATTCAGCGCCTTCCTGAGGGGTGCGCTGGCGCGACGCGACAAGCTGCGCGGCAGCATCGACGAACTGCAGAACCAGATCTCCGACGCCAAGGACGGGCTGGCTGACGCCTATCGCGAGCTGAAGTCCTACGAGACCGCCCAGCTCAACCGCGATCGCCGCGAGGCCCGCAAGCAGGCCCTTCGAGAGCGCGTCGCGATGGACGAAATCGGGCTCGGTCTCTACCGGCGCCGTTCCGCGTAAGCGGACATAACCGGCAACACGCTACTTCGTGATGATTTCCGGCCCCATCAGCGTGGTCGGAAGCCATGTCGACAGGAACGGCACGTAGGTCACCAGGATCAGAAACACGAACATGATCCCGACCCATGGCAACGCGGCCCGGGCTACGCTCAGGATCGACATGCCGGCGACGCCGGCCGTCACGAACAGGTTAAGCCCCACCGGCGGCGTTATCATCCCGATTTCCATGTTGACGACCATGATGATGCCGAGGTGGATCGGGTCGATCCCGAGCTGGATGGCGATCGGGAAGACCAGCGGGGCGACGATAACGAGAAGCCCCGACGGCTCCATGAACTGCCCGCCGATCAGCAGCAGGATGTTGACCACCACGAGGAACATCACCGGCCCGAGGCCCGCCGCCAGCATCGCCTCGGCCACGGCCTGAGGAATCCGTTCTTCGGTGAGCACGTGCTTCAGTATCAGCGCGTTGGCGATGATGAACATCAGCATGATCGTGAGTTTACCGGCTTCGAAAAGCGTCTTCTTCGTGTCGGGGTGCCATAGCACCGAGACGACGCCGATCAGGACGCCGCGCAACCCCTTTCCGCGCTCGGTGAGCGGTCCCATGTCCCGGTATACGAAGTTCGCGATGACGAAGGCGTACACGGCGGCGACGGCGGCCGCTTCCGTGGGTGTGAATATGCCGCCGTAAATGCCGCCGAGAATGATGACGATCAGCAGCAGGCCCCAGAATGCGTCGGCAGCTGCGGACAGGAGTTCGCCCCAGCCCGCCCAGTCCTGCTTGGGAAGGCCGCGGAACCGGGCCACTACGTAGATGCCGGCCATCAGCATCAGTCCGGCGACGAGGCCAGGGATGACGCCGCCAAGGAACATGCGTCCGACCGAGACGTCGGTGGCTGCCGCGTAGACGACCATCACGATAGACGGCGGTATCAGAATGCCGAGCGTGCCGGCATTGCAGATGACGCCTGCGGCGAAGTCGCGCGAGTAGCCGACTTCGCGCATGCCCGCAATCACGATCGAGCCGATCGCGACGACGGTGGCGGGCGACGAGCCCGACAGCGCTGCGAACATCATGCAGGCGAACACCGAGGCGATCGCGAGGCCGCCGCGCACGTGCCCGACCAGCGCGATCGCAAACCGGATGATCCGGCGGGCGACCCCGCCCGTCGACATGAACGCAGAGGCGAGAATGAAGAAGGGGATCGCGAGCAACGTGTAGTGCCCTTCGAACGCGGAAAACAGCGTTCCCGCGATCGAGGCGAGCGATCCGTCCGAATAGAGCAGGAGAAAGCAGATGCTCGACAGACCGAGCGAGACGGCGACCGGCACGCCGATCGCCATGAGGCCGATGACGAGGCCGAAGAGAAGCGCGACTTCCATCGATCAGGCCTCCGGTCGGACGGTGTCGACGCTTTCCTCGGCCTCATGGGAGGCGACCAGCGTCGTTGCGGTGCCGCGCGCGATGCGCACGCCGGCCTGCACGAAACGGAACGTCAGCAGGAACATGCTGAGCGGGAGAACGAAATAGGGAATGAACCGGGGCAGTTTTTCGTACTTTTCGCCGTAGTTCATCCAGTCCGACAGGAACTGGAGGAAGCCGGGCATCGGTATGTCGTTGACGATGAGGAAAGTTCGCGTCGAGGCGGACGGATACCAGTACTGCCAGCTGCCGATCAGCATCAGAACGCTGAAGGCGAGGCAGCAGGCGACGGATGCGAGCCCGAGTACCTTGCGGCTGGCGGGCCCTACCCGGACGACGAGCATGTCGACGCCGAGATGGAGCGTTTTCTTGACGCCGTAGGAGGCGCCCAGGAGCACCAGCCAGGCGAACAGGAAAACCGTGGTCTCGAGCGCCCACAGGATGTTGTCGTTGAAGATGTAGCGAGCGATCACGTTGGCGAACGTGATCGCGGTCATCAGCCCCAGGAGGACGGCGATGAGGGTTTCCTCGATCCCGTCCGACCATGAACGATGGCCGGAATGAGCGTGGTCCGACATGCCCCTTGGCCTCCAAACAATTTTATCTTCGCTGCGCTTCTGTCCGGGCGCGGTCGATGAAGGACCCGCGGCCGGTCTCTACCGGCCGCGGGGTCGTCGTCAGATAAGGATCGTCGGAGCGGTCAGCTGCCGCCGTTCGACGCAAGCGCCGCTTCGATCATGTCGTTGCCGATGCCGTCTTCGAACTTCTTCCAGACCGGCTTCATTGCCGCGACCCAGGCAGCGCGCTGCTCGGGCGTAAGCTGGCGGATCGTGCCGCCGGCCTTGATGATGTTCTGCTTGGCGGCTTCGTTCACGGCGGTGGACTCCTTGTTCCGCTCCTCCGTGACTTCCTTGATGATCTGCGCCAGCTTGTTGCGGACGTCGGGCTTCAGGCCGTTCCACCATTCGGCGCCGGCAACCACGAGATAGTCGATGATTCCGTGGTTGGTTTCGGTCACGCCGTCCTGCACCTCGAAGAACTTGCGGCCGTAGATGTTCGACCACGTGTTTTCCTGGCCGTCGACGACCTTGGTCTGCAGGGCGCCGTAGACTTCCGAGAACGCCATCTTCTGCGGGTTGGCCTTCAGCTGCTGGAACTGGGCCACCAGCACGTCAGACTGCTGGACGCGGAACTTGAGGCCCGCGGCGTCTTCCGGCTTGACCAGCGGCTTGCTGGCCGACATCTGCTTCATGCCGTTGTGCCAGAACGCCAGGCCCTTGAGGCCACGGCGGACCATCGAGTCCTTCATCTTCTCGCCGGCGGGCGAATTCTGGAAGCGATCGACCGCGTTGATGTCGTTGAACAGGAACGGCAGGTCGAAGATCCGAAAGACCTTCGTGAACTGCTCGAACTTCGACAGCGACGGCGCGGCGAGCTGGATGTCGTTGTTGAGGAGAGCTTCCATCGCCTTGTCGTCGTTGTAGAGGCTCGAATTAGGATAGACGGTCATGCAGGCGACGCCGTTCATCTCCTCGTTGACCCTTTTGGCGACCAGTCCGGCCGCGATGCCCTTGGGATGCTTCACGGCGTTGGTGACATGGCTGAACTTGATGTGCATTTCGCCCGGGTCGCAGTTCGCGAGCGCCGGAGAGGCGAGAGCCGCCAGCGACGCGCCGGCAAGCGCGCCTACGATGATCTTGTGCATAAGGTATCTCCCTTAACGGTCGTTTGTTCGTTCGATCAAGCAGAATTCTCAACTGCAGCCGTCGGCCGACTCCATGCGTAATTGCGGCCGCCGTATGCAATATCGCCGGAACTATAGCAGGGAAAACGCCGCGTCGCGCGTTTCGAATTGTCGCGGTTTCGGCCCCGTTCGGGGGCTCAGATGGTACCCAGGGTCTTGATCTTGACCTTGGGATGGATCTCGTTCTGCGACAGGACGGTTGTGGTGGGCCGGAAACGTTCGACGATCGACCGTACGTAGGGCCGCAACGCCGGACTGGTCAGCAGGGCAGGCATCTCGCCCATCATGGCATGGCGGTCGAACGTTTCGCGGACCGCGCCGATGAACTCCTGCAGGCGGCTCGGCGGCATCGAGAGCTGTATGTCGTCGCCGTTGCCGATCAGCGATTCCGCGAACGATTGCTCCCATTCCGGGGACAGTGTCACCAGCGGCACGTAGCCGGCGTCGTTGATGGCGGCGTGACTGATCTGCCGCGACAGGCGCGCCCGGACGTGCTCCGTGATCAGGACCGGATTCTGCGTAAAGCCCGTCGCCTCCGAGATGCCCTCCAGGATCGTCGGCAGATCGCGGACCGAGATACGTTCCTGCAGCAGGTTCTTGAGGACTCGCTGGACGCCGCCGACCGAGATCTGGTTGGTGTCCGTCGTCAGAACAATTGGGCTAACTGAGCATTTGAGCTAATGGAGGCTTTG
>JAYQUR010000299.1:0-4501 GCA_038148075.1 Alphaproteobacteria bacterium
TGCAGGAACGGCGCGCGCTCCCACCGCGCGACATGCGGCGACGCGGTCATGACCGCGTCGAACCGCCTGCCCTCGTCCGGCTCGATGTTGAGGACCGCCAGCCCCGGCGCGGAGACGGGCAGCGTATCGGCAAGGTGACGGTCGACGTTCTCCCGCATGGCTTCGACGGCAACGACGAGCGTGAGGCAGAGGCCCAGGGACATCACCAGCGGCGTCGTGGGCGCGCCCGGCCGGTGTATGTTCGCCAGCGCCAGGCGAAGCAACGGTCGCCCCTGCAACGCCCGGAGCCGCCCGGCCGCGCGGGCGGCCGTCGATACGAGCCGGCCAAGCCCCCTGAACGACGCAACGACGACGACGGCCGCCGCAGCGAACAGAGCCGCCAGGACCGGAAGCGGCGCGGACCAGACGAAGAACGCCGCGAGCGCGGCGGCGAGCGCGACCAGCACTACCAAGCGGTTTGTCCGCGGCCGCGAGCGCACCGGCGAAAGCTCGCTCCGAAACAGAGTCTGGGGCCGCTGCACCTCGGCGCGCGCCAGCGGCAGAAGCGAGAACAGGAGCGACGCGACGAATCCGGACATGCCGGCCGTCAGCAGCGGACCGACGCGCAGACCTCCCGAGACGGGCAGCCACTCGCCCAGAACAGGCAGCGCAACGGCAACCGCGGCACCCGCCGCAGCCAGCCCCACCGCGACGCCGGCCACCGAAGCGCCGGCGACCTGCGCGAGGTAGATCCGCAGGATCAACGGCGGGCGCGCGCCGAGACTCTTGAGGATCGCGATGTGGGTCCGCTTCCGGTCGAGCCAGGCAGAGACGCCGTTCGCCACGCCCACGCAGCCGATCAGCAAAATCCCCACGGCGACGAAGGTCAGCAGCGAGGCGACCAGCGCCAGGGTTCTCTCCGCCCCGGGAACGCCCCGGCTTACATCGACGATACGAAACCCGGCAGTGGGCACCGTGCGCTCGAAGGCGGCGATCCAGTCGCCCGCATCCACACCGTCGCGCAGGCGGATCCGGCTGTACCAGCAAACCTGCCCGCCGGGCGCCAGAAGCCCGCCGCCCCGGAGCGCGGGCAAGGCGACGATCACACGCGGGCCGAGCGTTACGGCCCGCAACGCCCGATCCGGTTCGTCCGCGATCAGCGCGCGAATCCGGAACCGGTCGCCGCCGATCGAGACGGTGTCGCCGATTTCGGCCCCCAGATCCGCAAGCAGCGATTCCGCCACGACCGCGCCCCAGACGCCGCCCTGCCGGGCAACCGCCTCGCCGGGAGCGAGGGGAGGATCCAGCCGCAAAGCGCCGTAAAGCGGGTAGGCGTCGTCGATTGCCTTCAACTCGACCAGCGTCGACCGTCCGCCTCGCCGGGCTAGCGTGCGCGTTTCCGCCGTGAGGCTGACTGTCCCCGCGGCCTCGAAGGCTGCCAGGTGCTCGGGCGCGGGCGGTCGATGGAAAAGCCTTAGCGAGACGTCGCCACCGATACTGCTCCGGGCGCCCTCGCGCATCCCGTCGAGGACCGCCGCGGACAGCAACCCGACCGCCGCGATCGCCGCCGTCCCGAAGGCGATGCCGGCGACGAGCAGCGCGAAACCGCCGGCCGAGCCGCGCAGCTCACGACGGGCTAGGCGCAGGGCGAGCAGGGCTCGATTCTCCGGTTAACTCCATACCGTCAGATAGGTCGGCGCACACCGGAACGGAAACTTTCCGTGCCGGCCGCGAAGCGAACTCGATACGAGACACCGCCCCTTACAGGTTCTTCCCCAGCCACGCGAACATCTTCGCGAGCGAATCCTCGGTAGCTGCGGCGCGGTAGCCTTCCGGGTTCATGAAGTTCTGGAAGGCGTGGCCGGCGCCGTCGTAGCCGTGGAACTCGTGCACGATGCCGTACTCCGTGAGCCTGGCGGAGATCTTCGCCACGTCGTCCGGCGACGGGTTGCCGTCGTCGTTGCCGAAGAAACCGAGCGCGGGCCCGCGCAGGTTCGAGAGCTTGTCGAACGGCGGCGCGTCGCCGGCGCCCAGCGCCTTGAACATGTTGCCGCTGTAGTAGGCGACATTGCACTTGAAATCCGCGATCGAGGCCGCGCCGAGGAACGAGACGCGCCCGCCCATGCAGTGGCCCGCGATCGCCATCCGCGCGTTGTCCACCGTGTCCATGCCCTTGAGCAGATCGACGGTCGCCTGCAGGTCGGCGACGATCTGGACGTCGTCGAGGTTCTTGATGGAGTCGCGCGTGTCCTCTCCCTCGGGCCGACGATGGTGCAGGTGCGGCGCCGCGGCGACGTATCCATGCGCGGCCAGGTCCTGGACGAACTTGGTGGTCGGCGGATCGATGCCGGCCCGATGATGCGCGACGACCACCGCCGGATGCGGGCCGCCCCCGTCGGGCGCGTCGATGAAGACCTGCATGTCGACGCCGTCGACGTTCAGCGTTTCCCGGCGGGCATTGGATGCCATCTCGTTCTCCCCTTCGTATCGCGTTGTCCGGTGCGTCGCGCGAGACTGTAGAACAGGTTCGGCGCTGGCGGAACCGGGGGTGCGTCTCCCCGTCACCGTGTCACCCGAACAGAAGTTGTCATCTTCAGGCTTGACCCGAGGATCCATGTTGCCGCCGTGCGCGCATTTGACATGGGCCCTCGGGTCGAGCCCGAGGGTGACGAATTGTTTTTGGAAAAAAGGAACGCCACCTTGTTTCTGGACGCGGACGCAGGGCCCCGGCATATTGTTGATCAATCAACAATAACGGGACGAAACGTTCGTGCTCCTGGGAGAGATCCTGCGTCTCGCGGCACAGCGCGATCCGCGCAAGATCGCCGTCATCGACGGCGAGACGCACCTTACATTCGCCGAATACGATTCGGCGTCGAACCGGTTCGCGCGGCGCCTGATCGCGGCCGGCATCCGCCCGGGCGACCGGATCGCGTCGGTCCTGTTCAATTCCGTTGCCTACGGAATCGTCCATTTCGGCAACGCGCGGGCTGGCAGCGTGCTGGTCCACGTCTCGCCGATGTACGCAGCGCCCGAGATCGTGCGCATCTGCGAGCGCACGCGCCCGCGAATCCTCGTCGTCGACGCGGCCGTCGCAGACAAGATTGCGGCGGTCCGCGGCCGGCTCGCGTCGGTCGAAGAGGTGATCGTCGTCGTCGACGGCTTCCTCGAGGCGCTTGAGGCGTGGCCCGACGCACCGCCCGATCTCGATCTGAACCCTGCCCATCCCGTCGCCATGACCTTCACCGGCGGCACGACCGGCGAGCCCAAGGGCGCGGTCGTCAGCCACAACGCGCGATACGTTTCCGCCTGGACGACGGCGATCGAGCATCGCGTGACCGGCGAGGACGTCGCCGGCATCCTGACGCCGATGTTCCACGCAGTCGGGCTGATGATCTGGTACCAGGCGACGATCCTCGCCGGATGCACGGCCGTGATCTTCCGCAAGTGGGACGTCGAGACGTTCGTCGCCGCGGCCGAGCGGCATCGCATCTCGACCGTCTTCATGGTGCCGGTACAGGTGCGCGACCTGATCCGGCATCCGGCATGCGACCCGGTCCGACTGGCCGGCCTCAGGAACATCGGCGCCGGCGGTGCGCTGACGCCCGAGGGCCTGATCGCGGATTGCCGCAAGGCCCTGCCCGATTGCGACTACACCGACCATTACGGCCAATCCGAGACCGGTCCGCTGACCATCCTGAAACCGTGGGACGCGCCGGCGCACCCGGGTTCCATCGGCAAGGCGGCCGCGGGGGTCGACCTGCGCATCGCCGACGAGGACGGCAACCCGGTCCCGCCCGGCACGGTGGGCGAACTGATCTGCCGCGGCCCGTTCATGATGGAGGGCTATTTCGAGAACCCCGCAGAGACCGCGACCTATTTCCGCAAGGGCGACGGCTGGGGCTGGTCGGGCGACCTTGCCGTGATGGACAAGGACGGGTTCGTCACCCTCGTCGGCCGGTCGAAGGAGATGATCGTCTCCGGCGGCATCAACATCTATCCGCGCGAAATCGAGGTCGTGATGGAGACCCACGCGGCGGTCGAGGAATGCACCGTCTTCGGCGTGCCCGACGAGCGCTGGGGCGAGGCGCTGATCGCCTACGTCGTGCGCGCCGATGCGGCCGTCGAGGCAGACGCCCTGCTCGCTTTCTGCGCCGAACAGCTGGCCCGCTACAAACGGCCGCGCGAGGTCGTATTCGTTACCAAAATTCCCAAGACCCCGTCCGGCAAGATACAGAAACCGCTACTGCGCGACGCGTATCTCGACGGCCGCGTGTTGCCGTAGGCCGCTCCGCTCGCCGCCTTTCCCGGCGTCGCCCGCGCTGC
Source organism: Alphaproteobacteria bacterium (assembly GCA_038148075.1). GTDB lineage: Bacteria > Pseudomonadota > Alphaproteobacteria > MPNO01 > UBA830 > JAYQUR01. Next base: position 4,306 of record JAYQUR010000299.1, read on the forward strand.
AGGCAAATCCCATCCTTCCGGGCGGGCCAAAACGCCACATCCGGCTTGCCTTAACCCCCGCCCACGGATACCTTCGAAAAACATTAGGTACCGAAGTAATTTGGACTGTAACAACAACCGCGGGATGAGGGACAAACCGGAATGGAACTCCAGGGAATCGATGTAGACGTCGTCCGCAAGGGATCGGGACAACCGC
>JAYQUR010000300.1:0-4493 GCA_038148075.1 Alphaproteobacteria bacterium
GGCGCAACGTCGTCGTCTTGCCGCATCCGGAGGGCCCAAGCAGGCACAGGATTTCGCCCGGCGCGACGTCGAGTTCGATGTCGCGCAGTACCTGCCGGCTGCCATAGGCATGGCTGAGGCCCCGTATGGAAAGGCCGATGTCGCTGTTATCCGTCATGCGGACGGCAAGCTATTGCCGGCGGAGCCGATTGGCAAACGGAGAATGGGTTCGGCCTGTCAGTGCTGCTCTGCGGGTTCGCGCTCGAGCTCCGAATTTTCGAGCTCCTCTTCGCCCGGCTCGTCCGCGATCATTGCGGCATCTTCGGCAACCGCAGTTCCACTATCTTCAGTATCGGACGTCTCTTCCGCATCGTTTTCCGGGTTCGCCGCCTCGTCGCCCCGGGGATCGAGCGCTTCCGGTTCGTCTTCCTCGTCCTCCGGCGACCCTTCCGCCTGGGCGTCGACGTAGAACTCGCCCTTGTCGCCGATAATCGTACCGGCCGGACGCGTGTCGAGGAGACCCGACGCCTTGAGTTCGTCGATGCCGGGCAGATCGGCGAGGCTGTCGAGGCCGAATTCCTCCAGGAATGCCGGCGTCGTGCCCCATGTCGTCGGACGGCCCGGCGACCGCCGGCGGCCGACGGGCTTGATCCATCCCGCTTCCAGCAGCACGTCGAACGAGCCCTTGCTCACCGACACGCCGCGGATTTCTTCGACCTCGCTGCGGGTCACCGGCTGGTGATAGGCGATGATCGCGAGCGATTCCACTGCTGCCCGCGACGGTTTCCGCGAAACCTTGCGCTCGATGCGCAGATGCGGCGAGAGATCCTCGGCCGTCCGTAGCGACCACTTGCCCGCGACCCGAGCGAGATTCACGCCGCGCCCTTCGTAGAGCGTTCCGACCTCGGCAAGGACTGCACGGACGTCGGTTCCTTCCGGCAGCCTCTCCGCCAGAAACTCTTCGCTTACCGGTTCCGTGGCGGCAAACAGCAGCGCTTCGATAACGCGCACTTCCTGCGAGATTTCATCCATTGGCCGCAGCCTCTTTACCCTTGATGAATATGGGGCCGAACGCCGTCGACTGACGGATGCTGGCGCGCCCCTCCTTGACCATTTCGAGACTCGCCGCGAACGTCGACGCGACGGCAGACCGCGTCATCAGCCCTTCCTGCAATTCCTCCGGCAGGAAAGCGGCGAGCGTCGTCCATTCCCCGATATGGCCGACGATATCGCGCAGGCGCGCGATCGCATCGCTCAGCGAATAGAGCTGCGAGGCTTCGATGACGAGGCTGCTCGACGTCGCCCGGCGCCGGTTGTCGCCGTATGCCTTGAGCAGCTCGTAGAGCGTGATCTCGTAGACCGGCGTGCGCACGACCTCCATGCCCTCGGGCGCGCCGCGCGGAAACACGTCGCGACCGAGCCGAGGCATCAGAAGCAGCTTTTCGCCCGCGTCGCGCATCGCATCGAGCCGACGCAACTGGAAGGTAAGCGCCTCGGCCAGTTCCGGACCGCTCGCCTCCTCGTCCTCCTCGGCCGGCGGCAATAGGAGGCGCGACTTGAGATAAGCCAGCCAAGCCGCCATCACGAGATAATCGGCCGCGATTTCCAGACGCAGACGCTTCGCCGCCGTGATGAATGCGAGGTACTGCTCCGCCAGCTTGAGAATCGAGATCTTCGTCAGGTCGACCTTCTGCTGGCGCGCCAGCGTCAACAGGAGATCGATCGGCCCCTCGTACCCTTCTAGGTCGAGGACCAGATCGTACATCTCCCGAACGGGTTCCTGCTCGAAGTCGTCCGTTTCGACGGGTGCGGCGTCGTCCGTCATCATTCGCCTTGCTCGGTTTTCGCCAAACCCGGATTATAGTGTGCGGCCGCACCGGAACCAATGCGCGCCGCCCCCTGACAGCCCTCTTTTACGAACCGAAAACGGCGGAAAACCGGGCTTCGGCAGCGTCGCGGTCGAACGATTGCGAATCGCGACAAGCAGCCCGCGCGCGATCCCAGCGTTCGAGCGCACGCGCGCTCATCGGCGGACAAACCGCCGCAATCTCTTTCATGTCGTCGAGATCGCCGTCGCAATGGAGCGCGACGTCGCACCCGGCGGCCAGAACCGCCTCGGCGCGCGCCGCCAGCGGACCGGCAAGCGCCTTCATGCAGAGATCGTCCGACATCAGGAATCCGTCGAAGCCGATCTCGCCACGGATCGTGCGGCCGATGACGATCGGTGACGTGCTGGCCGGGCCGTCGGCGTCGATCGCCGAATAGACCACATGGGCCGTCATGCCGGCAGGCGCATCCGCGAGAGCGCCGAAGGGCCGGAAATCGTTGTTCCGCAAGTCGTCGAGGCTCGCATCGACGCGCGGCAGTTCCACGTGGCTGTCCGCGGTCGCGCGGCCATGCCCCGGGATATGCTTGACGACCGGCATCACGCCGGCAGCCCGGAGGCCGTCGCAAACAGCGCGACCGAGCATGGCGATCGTCTCAAGGTCGTCTGAAAACGCGCGGTCGCCGATGATATCGTGACCGTCGGGCGCCGGCACGTCGAGGACGGGAGCGCAATCGACATCGATCCCGAGGCGGATCAGATCGTCGCCGATCAGACGCGCGACGAGAAAGGCGAGTTCGGCACCCTCCTCCGGGTCCGTCGCCGCGATATCTCCGATACGGCGCATCGGCGGATAGGCACGCCAGTGCGGCGGACGCAACCGCTGCACCCGTCCGCCCTCCTGGTCTATCAGAACCGGAGCGTCCTCGCGGCCCACGGCGCGGCGCAACGCCGAGGTCAGCGACCGCACCTGGTCGGACGTCTCGACGTTACGCGCGAACAGGATGAAGCCGAGCGGATTCGATTTCCCGAAAAAAGCACGCTCTGCATCGCTCAGCGATGTCCCGGCGCACCCGAATATGACGGCAGAAGGGGGCTTCCCGTCAGGGGCGGACAACGAGACAGCCCTGCTTGCGGGCCTTAAGCGTCGTGCAGGCCGCCGACGCCGCGTTGCTCGATGCGAACGGGCCTGCCTGGACGCGGTAGTAGGTCCCGCGGCCGCCCGACAGCGTCACTTTCTGAAGATTCAGCGAGAGCTTGCCCAGCACATCCCTGTTCTTCTGCTGGATCGCCCGCCAGCTCCGCTCCGCTGCCGCTTCGCTCTTGAGACTCGAAAGCTGGATCCGCCAGCCAGAGGTTGCCGGCGCAGAAGGAGATGCGGCCGCCACCTTATTTTCCGGTGCAGGCGCGGGTTTCGGCGCCGGTGCGGGTTTCGTCGTCGCCGTCAGGCCGGGCTTCTCGGGTAACGGCGGCGGCAGCGGGGCGCTTACCGATTTCGGCGGTTTGGGCGGCGGCGGAGACATCGTTTCCGCGGACTTTTCGGACGACGGCGCCATCCTGGATTCGCCGGCTTCCTGCAGGGCCCTGGTTTCGGCGGCGGCCTTTTCCGCCGCTCCGGCGGCGGTTTCGGTCTCCTGCACGACAGGCGGCTCGGGCCGGTCCATCGGCTTGTCGGGCGGCGGCAGCAGGCGTTCGACGCGGTCTGGCTGCTCGCGGGATTCGAGCCGCGAGAATATTTCCTTGTCGCGGTCCGGCACTTTCATGCCGCCGGGCGTCTCGGGGCGCACCTTCTCGGGACCTTCCTGCGCCTTGATGATCGGCGGTACGTTGGTGCTGCCGTCGTCGTGCCCCTTCTTGTAGGCATAGACGAGGACCACGCCGAACCCGAGGACCGCGGCGATCGCGATCAGCGCGGTCATCAGACGGCGGCCGCGACGACCGGAACGCGCCGGCGGCCGCTCCCCCTGCTCGACGATCCGGTCTTCTTCTGTCAGGCGAACTTCATCGGCCATCAGCGCATCTCCTCGACGGGCGTTACGCCCATAACGGCGAGGCCGGACGCAATCACCACGGCCATCGCCCGGACGAGCGCCAGACGGCTGCGAGTCAGCGCCTCATCGTCCTCGATGATGAACCGCAGGCGCTCGTTGTCGTTGCCCTTGTTCCACAGGCCATGGAACGCGGCAGCGATCTCCTGGAGGAAATAGACGACCCGGTGCGGCTCGCGCGCCGTCGCGGCGGCTTCCACCTGTCTCGGCCAGCCCGCCAGCAGCTTGATCAGCGCCAGTTCCGCCTCGTCCTCCAGACGGCTCATATCAGCCTCGGCGAGCGACGAATCGTCAATCGAAAGGCCGGGAAACGTCTCCGCGGCATTGCGCAGCACCGAACAGGCGCGCGCATGGGCGTATTGCACGTAGAACACCGGATTCTCTCGCGACTGTTCGACCGCGAGCTTGAGATCGAAGTCGAGCGGCGCATCGTTGATGCGCGTCAGCATCATGAACCGGACGACATCCTTGCCGACCCGGTCGACAACCTCGCGCAGCGTCACGAACGTCCCAGCCCGCTTCGACATCGTGACGGGCTTTCCGTCTTCCATGAGGTTCACGAGATTGCAGAGCCGCACGTCGAGCGCCCCTTCGCCGCCCGTCGTCGCCTCGACGGCCGCCTGCATCCGCTTGACATAGCC
>JAYQUR010000301.1:0-4480 GCA_038148075.1 Alphaproteobacteria bacterium
CCTTGGCACAGTGGAAAAAGATGTCGTCGATCGCGATACGGATGCCCAGTTCCGGGGCGTTTCCGTTGACCGCGCTGTCGGCGAGCAGGGCCGGGTCGTCGGTGATCGAGGCCGTGCCGTTGATGCGGACGACTTCCTCGACGCCGGGGACGAACAGCACCAGGCCGACCTTGGGGTTCTCCAGGATGTTCTTCATGCTGTCGACCCGGCGGTTGCCCTTGCGGTCGGGGATCAGGATCGTTCGTGCATCCAGCATCCGGACGAAACCCGGCGGATCGCCACGGGGGCTGACATCCTGATTGCCGTCGGCGTCCGCCGTCGACAGGCAGAGAAACGGGCAGAGCTCGAGGAAGCGGCGGAAATAGACGTCGATTTCCTGCATTTCCTTGTTGGCGATCTGCGGGGTCGGCTCGCCGATGATCTGCTTCAGCATGGCGGCGTCGGTTACGGTTCCGGTACGGGCATCGTCGGGCATGGGGGATCCTCCAGCCGCTAATTCTAATTCACCCCACCGGCGGATCAACCGGCGCGTCTTCCGTATGCTGGGCAATCAGCGAGCGGAGAAGGGATTTAAGGCGTGCCGAGTCGTCCTCGCCATAGCGGGACAGCACGTCGGCTTCATGGCTTTTTGCGTCATTCAGCGCGGCGGCGAGACGCCGGCGGCCCGACGGCGTGATGTGGACCCGGACCTGCCGACGGTCTTTCGCCCCGCTTCGCCGTTCGACGAGGCCGGCGCGTTCCATCCGATCGACGATCTTGGTCATCGTCGGTTGTCTTTGAAGGGCGGCGGAGGCCAGGTCGCCGAGACGCAGGCCGTCGCCGTCGCTGAGGGTGGCGAGGACGCGCCATTCCGCGACCTGGAGGCCGTGGCTTTTCAGCCTGGCGTGAAACCCGGCGCTCACCTCATCACTGGCGCGGGCGAGAAGATAGAGCAGATAGTCGTCGATGAAGCGGTCGACCATTGGAAAAGAATATCAAAAATATATTCCTTTTCATATAAAAATCGGTTCGCTAGACTTGCGGCGAATCGAGGGCAGGGGGTTAGACAATGTTCAACGACCGGATCGAGGCCCGCTGGATCGACACGTTCGAAGCGGTGTTTGCGTTGTGCGGGCTTGGCGAGGGCGATACGGCCGCCATCCTTTCCGAGACGCAATCCCGTGAACTGAACGTCCATCTCGCCGAACTCGCCTTGCAGCGGCTCGGCGCGAAGCCGTTCCACGTGAAGCTGGTCAGCCCGGCGCAATCGGCGCCCGTCCCGATCCGCTCTACCGGCGCGACGAACAGCGTTCAGGGACTCGAGCCCGTGGTCGCTGCGCTTGGCGCATCGACGATCGTCGTGGACTGCACGGTCGAAGGCATGCTGCACGCGCCGGAACTGCCCGCCATTCTCAAGGGCGGCGCGCGCCTGATGATGGTTTCCAACGAACATCCCGACGTACTCGAACGCCTGCTGCCCGACCCGGCGCTGACCGACAAGGTCAAAACCGGAATACGGATGCTGTCCGATGCGTCCGAGATGACGGTAACGTCGGCGGCGGGAACGGCCCTCACGATCGACATATCGGACACGCGCGGCGCAGGTGTGTGGGGGTACTGCGACCGTCCGGGCCACGTCGCACACTGGCCCGGCGGACTGGTGCTGTGTTTCCCCAGGTCGGGCGCCGTGAACGGGACGCTCGTGCTCGACGCCGGGGACGTGAACCTTACCTTCAAACGCTATCTCGAAACGCCGTTACGCCTCACGGTCGAAAACGACTACATCACGGAAATCGCAGGCGACGGGCTCGATGCGGATCTTTTCCGCGAGTACATTGCTTCCTGGGGCGACAGGGACGCCTATGCCGTCAGCCATGTCGGTTGGGGCATGAACCCTGCCGCCCGATGGGAAGCGCTGGCGCTTTACGACAAGCGCGACGTGAACGGCACCGAACTGCGCGCGTTCGCCGGCAACTTCCTCTATTCGACCGGTGCGAACGAGACAGCGGGCCGCTATACGCTCGGCCATTTCGACCTTCCGATGCGCAATTGCACCGTCGCCCTCGACGGGACGGCGGTTGTCGACAGGGGCGTGCTGCAGGGTGCGCTCGCCTGATGCCCGTGCCCGACTGCACCGTTCGCGGCACGGGAGCCGTTGTCCTGTTCCTCCACGGCGTCGGCGGCGGGGCTATGTGCTGGGAGCCGCAGCTCGATCATTTTGCGCAGAAATTTACAGCTGCCGCGTGGGACATGCCGGGTTACGGAAAAAGTGTTCTGGACGGCAGAATGACCTTCGCGACCCTTGCGCTGGCGCTTTCCGAGCTGCTGGACGACCGCGGCTGGGACCGCGTGCATCTCGTAGGCCATTCCATGGGCGGTATGGTCGCGCAGGAGCTCGCGGTCTGGCAGCAGCACCGCTTGGCGTCGCTTACCCTGTTCGCCACGAGCCCGGCTTTCGGGCGGCCGGACGGCGAATTTCAGAAACAGTTCGTCGAGGCCAGACTCGCGCCGTTGTCGGCCGGTGCATCGATGTCGGATCTCGCCGACGATGTCGTCGGTACCATGTTCGGGCCCTCCGCAGATATGAAGGGAAGGGAAATCGCCCGCCGGGCGATGGCCGATCTCGCGCCTGACACCTATCGCGCGGCGGTCGAATGCATCGTTTCGTTCGACCGGCGCGACAACCTTCCCCTGATCGAGGTGCCGACGCTCGTTCTTGCGGGTGAGACGGATACGAATGCGCCCGCGCCGATGATGGAGCGCATGGCCGCAAAAATCGCAGGCGCCCGCTATGAATGCCTGCGGGGCCTCGGTCATCTCGCCAATCTCGAAAACCCTTCGATGTTCAATTCCGTACTCGACGATTTTCTCGATTAGGTATTGAACCGATAGCCACGGGAGGCAGCCATGGCGACAGCAAAGACGAAGACCGGGACGAAGAACACGACCCGAAAACCCGCCCGCAAGATCAAGAGCTTCAAATGGCAGAAGCTTGCCGGCAACACCGACGACATCCGTGAGGTAATCGCAACGCTCGGGCGGGAGAAATTCGCGCCGAGGGCGTCGCGCTACGACGAAGAAGCGTCGTTTCCTTTCGAGAACTACGACGATATGCGGAAGGCCGGCATCCTTGCGATGACGGTACCGAAGGCGCTCGGCGGGCTCGGCGTCGAGTATGCCGACTACGCCGTCCTCGCTGCCGAGATGGGCCGATGGTGCGGGGCGACGGCGCTCACCTTCAACATGCATGCGTGCACGCCGCTGTGGACCGGCCATATCGCCGACGATCTGGAAATGTCGGCCGCCGACCGGCGTCAGCACAAGAAGAACCGGGAACTGCATTTCTCGCGTATCGTGAACGATGGCGCGATCTTCGCGCAGCCTTTCTCGGAGGGCTCGGCGGCCGCCGCCGGCAAGATTCCGTTCGGCACGCTTGCGACCAAGGTGGACGGCGGCTGGGTTCTCAACGGCAAGAAGATCTTCGCGTCCCTTTCCGGCGCCGCGACCTACTACGGGGTCCTGTGCACGGAGGACAAACCCGATCGCTCGGTGCGGGATACGCTTTTCATGGCGGTGCCGGCCAACGCGGAAGGGGTCTCCGTCGTCGGGCCCTGGGATCCCGTCGGCATGCGGGCGACCGTCTCGCGAACGCTGCTGCTGGAAAACGTCTTTATTCCGGACGAGCAGATGCTGTTGCCGCGCGGCGTGTACTACCAGGCGGCACGGCGATGGCCGCACATGTTCCTGACGCTTTGCCCGACCTACATGGGGATCGCGCAGGCCGCCTACGACTTCACGGTCTCTTACCTGCGGGGCGAAATCGAGGGAATTCCGATGAAGCGGCGGATGCACCCGACAAAGCAGATCACCGTCGCCGAGATGTGGATCAAGCTCCAGCAGACCTGGGCGCTCTTCAAACAGGCCGCTTCCGAGGCACGTCTCGATCCGTCGAGGGAGGACCGGCTGCGCGCCTATGCGACGCAGTTCACCGTGATGGAGAACGCGAACGAGATGTGCCGTCTCGCCATCCGCACCTGCGGCGGCCAGTCGATGCTGAGATCGTTGCCGCTGGAACAGCTCTATCGCGACTCGCGGCTCGGCTCGCTGATGCTGCCGTGGACGGCGGAACTGTGCCTCGATCGTCTCGGCCGCGAAACGCTCTACGAGCCCGGGGAGTCCGATGACGATTAAGACGCGGCGATCGAGGGCGGGCGCCCGATGAACGTTTCCCACTGGATCGAGCGTTGGGCGGATTTTCAGCCCGACAAGACGGCGATCCGTTTCGAAGGGGACGATCTCTCCTATGCCGCGTTCGATGCGCATATCCGGCGCGTCGCGTCGATGCTGCAGAACGGCCTCGATATCGGACGCGGCGACCGGATTGCCTTCCTCGGGCTCAATTCGCCTGAGATGCTGGCGATGCTGTTCGCCTGTGCGCGGCTCGGCGCGATCCTGGTGCCGCTCAACTGGCGTCTCGCGCCGCCGGAGCATCTCTACATCC
>JAYQUR010000302.1:0-4430 GCA_038148075.1 Alphaproteobacteria bacterium
CCTGGGCAGCGAATGATCCTGGAAGACCGTCTTGACGGTCTGGAGGTAGAACTCGGCCGGGAGGTCCATCACGGCGAGATATTCCTCGTAGAAGCTTCGCTTCTTGTCCGCCGCTTCCTCGTCGCCCTCGACCAGGTGGTCGAAAAGCTGACCGAACGATTCCATGTGCCGGTCGAGGTTCATAGAGATGAAGTTGGTCAGCTGGAGGAACCCCGGATAGACCTTTCGACCCATCCCGGGATAGGGCGGCGGCACGGTCGCGACGACGTTGTTCTCGAACCACTCGATGGAGTTCGCTTCCGCGAGCCGGTTGACCGCGGTCGGATTGCGGCGCGTATCGATCGGCCCGCCGATCAGCGTCATCGACGCCGGTACGCAGAAATCGCCCCAACCGGACATGATCGAGACCGCAGCAAGCACCGGCACGCTCGGCTGGCAAACCGCCAGCACATGCGTGTTGGGGCCGAGAAAATGCAGGAAATCGATCACGTAATCGATGTAGTCGTCGAGATTGAAACGGTCGGCCGTCACCGGGATCATCTGGCAGTCCTGCCAGTCGGTGACGTAGACGTCGTGATCGGGCAGCATCGCCTCGACAGTCCCGCGCAGCAGCGTCGCGTAATGGCCGGACAGGGGCGCAACGACAAGCAGTCTGGGATCGTCGCGGCCGGAGACCTCGCGCCGGAAATGGAGCAGATCGCAATAGGTCCGCGCCATCACGGTATCGATCTCGACGGGAATTTCGGCACCGTCGATTTCCGTCTTTTCGATCTGCCATGCGGGCTTTCCGTAGCGCCGCGTTACGTGTTCGAAGACATCGGCCATTCCCTTCAGGTGCCGCCCGGCAGGCGTGTAGGTCCAGGGATTGAGGGGATTGCCGAAGGCCAGGCGCGCCGTGTTTGCAGCCATGCGGGCAGGAGCCATCGCAAGGCGTTGCATCTCGTGGATGTAATAAAGCAGGAAACTCTCCGTGATATCGGATTGGAGGCGGAAGCCGTTTCCCGTTTATAGCACCAAAAGGGTTACTAAAGTTTGGAGTCCGGGCTGCCGTGGCCGAACAGCACGCTGCCGTAAAGCCCGGTCTGAAGGTCCCAGACGAGGCCGATATGCTGCGCCACCGCATGCGTATCGCGCCACGCCCGCTGGACGGGATGGGAGGTCTCCAGTCCGCGTCCGCCCAGCAACGGCAGCAGGTCGTCTATCGCGTCGCAGGCCGATTTAGCGGCGTGACCCAGGTTGAGTCGGTAGCGCGCCCGCGCGTCCATGGAGAAATCGCCGCCTGCCTTGCCGATCGAAACGATCTCGGCCCGAATCGCCGCGACGACGGCATCCGCGGCATCGAGCAGCGCGGTTGCATTGCCGATTCGCGCGTGAACGGTCGCGATCCGCGTCAGGTCGGCGCCGGTCATGGTCTGGCGCGAGCTCATCTCCGTCACGACCGTCTCGAGCGCGCCGCGCGCAGCCCCGAGCGCCGGGCCGAGGATATTAAACGGGAAGACGGCGAACAGCGGCAGCCGGTACAGCCAGCAGCCGTTGGCCGCCGATCCGGGCGTCTCCTCCCCGCGCAGGTCGAGCACGCTGATCCACCGGTGCGGCGGCACGGTCACGCTTTCGACGACGATGTCGTTGCTGCCGGTCGCGGCGAGGCCGGTGCTGTTCCACGCGTCCTCGACCCGGCATTCGCTCAGGTCGACGAGCGCGAACAGCGGATCGGGCGGACCGCCGTTCCGCGGCTCCAGCACCAGCAGGATCGCCCAGCGGCAATGGTCGACGCCGCTCGAAAACCGCCAGCGGCCGGAGAGCGTCAGCGTGTCGCCGTCCCTCTCCAGCGTGGTCCCGACCGGAAGGAAGGAGGTCGAGACGACCGCATCTTCGTCGTCGCCCCAAATCTCTGCCTGCGCCTCGTCGGGAAACATGCCGGCCAGCCACGCATGGCAGGCGAGGATCGCCGCCACCCAGGCGCTCGACGTGCACCCCTTGCCGAGCTCGCGCGCGAACAGTGTCTGGACGCCGTAGTCGAGCTCGTAGCCGCCGTAGCGCACCGGTTGCAGCGCGCGATAGAAACCCGCCTCGACAAAGTCGCGGTGCGTCTCGTCGGGCAGGCGGCGTAGCTTCTCTGCAGCACCCGCGCGCGCCGCGAGAACCGGCGTCAGCGCGCGCGCACGCTCCAGCAGCGTTTCCTCGGAAACGAGCGCGGGGGCAGCGGAGGCGCGCGTCGCCATGGGGTCAGGCGTCGACGGTCGCCGACGCGGGGAAGTATTTCGCCAACCAGTCCTGGATGATGTGGATCACCCGCGTATTGGACTCGGCCATCATGAAGTGATCGGTATCGGCGGTCAGGTGAAGATCGGTGGGTTGGCCGGCCTTCTGGAACATGGCAACCGACTGTTCCGTCGGCGTCACCGAATCGACGGAGCTGTGGAGCAGCAGCAGCGCGCGCGGCGCGATGTTGCCGACGACGTCCTCGGCCTGGAAGTTCATCATGCTGATCGCGGTGTCGGCCGGGAACTGCTGGACGGAACCGGACGGCATGTTGTTCCGCAAATGCTGAGGGATGGGCACGATTTCGTGCCGGTCGACCATCAGCGATTCGCCGGTCTCCTCCTTGTGGCGCTTGCCCGCCTCCAGCATCTTTGTGAACTTCTCCCACGCCTCAGGCGTGGTGTGCTGGCCGCGGAACTTGCGTTCGCCATGCCCCCATCCGCCGGACGAAATGACCGCCTTGATCCGATCGTCGATGCCCGCGGCATAGACGGCGACGGCAGCGCCGAAGCTGGAGCCGACGACGCAGATGCGTTCGGGGTCGACCTCCGGTCGCGTTTGCATGAACGTCACCGCGGCCCGCGTGTCCTCGACCTGGTCCTCGCACAGGATGTGGCCGAATTCGCCGTCGCTCTCGCCGCAGCTCCGCATGTCGAAGCGCAACACCACGTAACCCCATCCCATGAACATGTTGGTCGGCCCGACGACGTTGCCGGCGTCCTTGCGGCTGCCGAAACCGTGCAGGACGAGAACCGCCGGCCGGCGTTCGCCCGGCGCGACGTCGTCGGGCACGTGGACGACGCCGGAGATGTTCAGATCGCCGGATTTGAAGGTGACTTTTTCTTCCATCGGAGCCTCCGCGAGTTTCGGCGGAGTGTACGCGTGGCCCCGCCCGGCGTGCAACGCTGGACCGGCCGCTGGCGCGTTGATAAGAGAGATATATGGCTGCCGATACCCAATCCGTCTCCGAAGCGTCGCTGAGAGACTTCGCGACCGCCCTTTTCGAAGCAAAGGGCCTGCCCGCGAACCATGCCGCGCTGATCGCCCGGGTCCTCGTCTGGTCGAACCTGCGGGGCGTCGATTCGCACGGCGTCCTGCGCATTCCCGGTTATCTGGCCCGTGTCGACAACGGGCTGAACAACCCGACGCCGAATCTGGCGTTGACCGTGGATACGCCCGCGGCGGCGGTGCTCGAAGCGGACCGTTCGTTCGGCCAGGTGGCGCTCGATCGCGCCATGAAGATCGCCATCGAAAAGGCGTCGGACTGCGGCGTGGGACTCTGCCTGATCCGCAAGACGACCCACATGGGCGCCATCGGCTATTTCACGCTCGAAGCGGCGGCCGAAGGCATGGCCGGCATCGCAATCGCCGCCTCGCGTCCGAACATGGCGTATCCGGGCGCGCGCGTCGCCGGCATCTCGACAAGCCCCATCGCCATCGCCGTGCCCGGCGGAAAGCACGCGCCGCTGATGCTCGACATGGCGACGGCGACGGCCTCGATGGGCAAGATCCAGCTCGCCCGCGACACGGGGGAGCCGCTCGGCGAAGGCTGGGCGGTCGACGCCGACGGCAACCCGACGACGGATGCGACGAAGGCATCCATCCCGACGGCCCTCGGCGGGCCCAAGGGCGGCGGGCTCGCACTGATGTTCGAATGCCTGTCGAGCCTGATGGTCGGCAATCCGCTGATCGCGCCGTTCGTCGAAGGCAAGACGGACGGCAAGCCGCACATGCAGAACGGCTTCGCGATGGCGATCGATATCGCGCGCTTCACCGACGTCGGCGGCTATGTCGCGGAGATCGACCGGCTGGTCGACGCAGTGAAGGGACTGCCGAAGGCGGACGGGTCGTCTGAAATCCTTGTTCCGGGTGAACGCGGCGACGCCGTGCTGGAACGGCGTCGCGTCGACGGCATCCCATTACCGGCCGGCACGTGGAAGCGCCTCGAAGAGGTAGCGGCTCCGCTCGGCGTGGCGATGCCGGGCGACTAGTCCTTCTTTTTCGGCGGACGCCCCGGCGAGCGGACGTACATGACGACCATTCGGCTGCCTTCGTCGGCGGAAAGCCCGTGTTTCGAGCCTGCGGGCGCGAAGACGATGCTCTTGGCGGCCACGGGGATGCGCTCGCCATCGACCGAAATCGCCCCCTTGCCCTCGACCACGTAGAAG
>JAYQUR010000303.1:0-4415 GCA_038148075.1 Alphaproteobacteria bacterium
GCCGTCGTCCGCGCGATCGCCGACGAATTCTTCGCGGGCGAAGGCGCGCGCGAGGTCCCACGGACGATCTTCGCCGTCGGCGACGAGAAGCAGTCGATCTTCTCCTTCCAGGGGGCGGCGCCCGATCAGTTCGCGGCGATGCAGGATCATTTCCGCGGCCGCGTCCTTGCTGCCGAAAGGGCGTGGGAGCCGGTTCAGCTCGACGTGTCGTTCCGGTCGACGACATCGGTCCTTCAGGCGGTCGACGCCGTCTTCGCCGACGAAGCGGTGCGCGCAGGCGTGTCGGGCGTGCGTGTCCGGCATACTGCGCACCGCCGCGGACAAGGCGGGCGCGTCGAGGGATGGCCTCCGGTCCTTCCCGGCGAGCGAGAGGCAGCTTCGCCGTGGGCACATCCCGACGAACTCGGCGGCGAGGAGACGCCGGCGACGCGTCTGGCGCGGGCCATTGCCGGGCGGATCGAGAGCTGGATCGCGTCCGGCGAGATGCTGGAGAGCGCCGGCCGGCCGGTGCGCCCCGGCGACATCATGGTGCTGGTCCGGCGGCGGACGGATTTCGTGGATGCGTTGATTCGCGAATTGAAGCGGCGACGCGTCGACGTCGCCGGCCTCGACCGGATGGTACTGACCGATCAGCTCGCCGTCCGCGACCTGATTGCGCTCGGCGATTTCGCGTTGATGCCGCAAGACGATCTCAATCTCGCAGCGGTTCTCAAGGGGCCGCTGTTCGGTTTCGACGAGGACGCGTTGTTCGACGTGTGCCACGGCCGGGACGGAACGGTCTGGCAATCGCTCCGGTGGCGGGCTGCTACGGATACGGCGTGCGCCGATGCCGTCGCGCGTCTGTCCGAGATCCTCGCCCGTGCCGACATGACGCCGCCCTATGAGTTTTTCGCCCGGATTCTCGGGCCGATGCAGGGGCGTGCGCGCATCCTGGCCCGCCTGCGCGAGGAGGCGAACGATCCCATCGACGAGTTCCTGGCGCTCGCGCTGGCCTTCGAGATGGCGCACCCGCCGTCGCTGCAGGGCTTCCTGCGATGGCTCGAGGAGGGGCAGGCGGAAATCAAGCGCGACCTCGATCAGGGCATGCGCGACGAGGTGCGTATCATGACGGTGCATGGCGCGAAGGGCCTGCAGGCGCCCATCGTCTTTCTCGCCGACACCATGCAGACCCCCCAGCCCCCGCGCGGTCTTCTCTGGGACGACCGGTCCGATCGCAATGCGCCGGACCTGCTGCTGTGGCCGCCCCGGGCGCGGACGCGCGAAGAGGTTGCCGGCCGGATTCACGCGCGGGAACGCGCCCGTCAGGACGAGGAGTACCGGCGGCTGCTCTACGTCGCGATGACGCGCGCCGAGGACCGCCTCTACGTCGCCGGCTACGGGACGCGCAACGCCGCGCCCGCCGCGTCATGGCACAATCTCGTTCGTCAGGGCCTCGGCGCCGTCGCCGAGATTTTCGACTTCGACGCCGGCGGCTTTGCGATGGCCGATCCATGGACCGGCGAAGGACTGGTCCTGTCGAACCCCCACACGTTCGCCGGCGCGCCGGCGACGGCATCCGAACCGGCCGCGCCCGGAACGCCGCCGCTGCCCGATTGGTCGCGCGTGGCGGCGCCCGCGGAGCCCGAACCGTCGCGGCCGCTCGCGCCGTCGCGGCCCGTTTCCGCCGAACCGGCGACCCGGTCGCCGCTCGGCGACGACGGCGGTATCGGGTTCCGCCGCGGCCTGCTCGTGCACCGGTTGCTGCAAACGCTTCCCGGCCTGGCGCCCGAACGGCGAGAAACGTCCGCGCGGGCCTTTCTGGTGCGTCCGGTTCACGAACTCGACACGGATGAAATCGACAGCCTTGTCGCCGAGACGCTGGGCGTTCTCGACCATCCGGATTGCACGGCGCTTTTCGGCCCGGGCTCGCGCGCGGAGGTTCCCGTCGCGGGGGTCGTCGGCGGGACCGCCATTTCGGGCCGGATCGACCGGCTTCTGGTGACGCCCGGGGAGGTCCGGATCCTCGATTTCAAGACGAATCGTCCGCCGCCGGCGCGGGTCGAGGACGTTCCCGCGGTCTATCTGCGCCAAATGGCGGCCTATCGCGCGCTGTTGTCTGAAATATATGAAAATCAACGCGTTGAGTGCGCTCTGCTGTGGACGGACGGGCCCAGGATGATGGCGCTCGACGCACAGGAGCTGGACGCGTATGCGCCTTGATTCCTGCCCGGGGCGACCCTAGATTCGAAGGTAAGAAGACGTGCCGGGAGGGACGGCACGGGCGGGCCTGCGGTCTGCCCCGCTAATTCAGGAATCCGTGGAAACGGTGTCAGCACGCTCACGGCTGGCGTCGAGTTCAGGGGATCAAACAGAGGAACGAAAATGGCGAGCAAACCTGTATCCGACGACACTTTCGAAACCGAAGTTCTCGGGGCTGACGGTCCCGTACTTGTCGATTTCTGGGCCGAGTGGTGCGGCCCCTGCAAGCAGATCGGCCCCTCGCTGGAAGAGATTTCCGACGAGATGGGTGAGAAGATCACGGTCGCGAAGATCAACATCGACGACAACCCGATGACGCCGTCGAAATACGGCGTGCGCGGCATCCCGACGCTGATGCTGTTCAAGGGCGGCGAAGTCGCGGCGACCAAGGTCGGCGCGCTGCCCAAGGGCAAGCTCGTCGAATGGATTCAGGAATCGGTCTGACCGTTTCCGCATCGGAACGAAAAGGCCCCGCCGTTTGGAGGGGCCTTTTTCATTTGGGGAGCGTGCGATCTACAGCCCGAGGACTCTCTCGGCGTTGCCGTGGAAGATCTTTTCCATCACCTCTGCCTTGTAGCCGAGCTCGTCCCATTCGCGGAAGATGCGCTCGTACGGCAGGCTCGGGTAGTCGCTGCCGAACATCACCTTGTCCTGCAGGCGCGCGCGGATATCGACCTTGAGCTGGGCCGGGAAGTATTTCGGCGCCCATCCGGACATTTCCCAGAAAACGTTCCCCTTGTGCAGTGCGACGGCCGTCATCTCGTCGACCCATGGCCAGCCGGGATGCGCCGCAACGATGGTGAGGTTCGGAAAATCGGCGGCGAGCTCGTCGATGGCCGACGGGTGTGCGTGGCGGATCTTTGCGCCCATGCCACCCGGCAGGCCGGCGCCCATGCCGGTCGTCCCGACGTCGATCATCACCGGCGCCTTCAACGCCGAGATCGTTTCGAACAGCGGGTAGAACCGCCGGTCGTCGACCGAGAAGTGACCCATGATCGGATGGAAGTGGAAGCCGAGCATGCCGTGTACCTCGATCGCTTCCTTCGCTTCCCGGATCGCGACCTCGCCTTTGAAGGGGTCTACCGCACCCCATGCCTGGATGACGCGGTCGGGATGCCGTTTCCACATGCCGGCGACGTATTCGTTGGAACAGGGCGGCGTATCGACGGTGGTTTCCAGGTCGAGCGCCACGAGAACGGCTTCGACGCCCGCCTCGGTGAATTCGGCAATCACCTCTTCCTCTTCCTTCGCCTTCCACTCGCGGTCCCAGTACTCGGCGAGCGCCTTCACGTACGGGCCCTGGCAATCGATCCACGGCTGCGTGTTCGGATAACAATGAAGGTCGATGATGCGCATGGCTCGCTCCCCGGAATCCCTTATCTGCCCTGCCAATAAATGAACATGTTCAATTACGCAAGCCGAGACGCTAAACTCCGACCCGGACAAGGCGCAGGGGAGCGCGAACGAGAGGATGACGGAGACGGATGTCCGGGACGGCGACGCAGCCGTCGGTCAGCGGGAACGCAACAAGGCGGAGAAGCTTCAACGCATCCAGGAAGCAGCGCTCGCGCTGTTCCGGGAGAAGGGCTACGACGGTACGACGACGCGCGAGATCGCCCGCCGGGCAGGCGTCGCCCTGGGGACGCTGTTCACCTATGCCTCCGACAAGCGCGACCTGCTGTTTCTCGTCTTCAACGACAGGCAGGACGAGCTGCGCCGGGAGGCGTTCCGGTCGATCCCGGAGGACGCACCGTTTGCCGACCAGATCGTCGCCCTGTTCGAGCCGTTCTACGCCCATTTCGCAAACGAGCCCGGCTTTACCCGCGATCTGCTGCGCGAGCTGACATTCTATACCGACGGCGTTCAGGCCCCGCGCTTTCAGGAAGGCCGCCTGTCCATCGTCGCGCGCATCCGCGAGCTGGTCGAGGACGCGACCGCGGACGGACGGCTGTCGACGCCCGAGGATCCGCGCGTAATTGCCGAGATGATCTTCGGGCTTTACCAGGCGGAACTTCGCCGCTGGCTGGGCGGCGATACCGCTCCTAAGGAAAGGGGGCTCGCCGGATTGCGGCGCGTGCTCGAAATCCTGATTTCCGGTCTCGCGCCAAGCGGAACGAATTGACAGAAATAATGAACATGTTCAGTTTTATTCAAAGTCACAAGAAACACACCGGACG
>JAYQUR010000304.1:0-4402 GCA_038148075.1 Alphaproteobacteria bacterium
GCGCCGCACTCAACGATGCGAAATTCGAACCGCTGTGGGCGCGCCTCAACGAACTGAAGCTGCCTGTCTACGAGCACCCGATGTTCCCCAAGGACACGACCGGGCTCGGCGAGTTCGAACTGCCGTTGCGGGTGGGCCTCATCTTCGACACGACACTGGTGGCGACGCGGCTTATCTATAGCGGCGTGTTCGAACGCTATCCCGATTTCCCCTACATCATGGGCCATACCGGCGGCGCGCTGCTGATGCTGCTGGCGCGGCTGGACAACGGTTACAAGCTGTTCCCGGACTGCCGCGAGTTCATTTCGCGCCCGCCGAGCGAGTTCGCCCGCAATCTTTACTACGATACCTGCTCGTTCGACCCGGAATCGCTGATGTTCGCCCATCGCCAGGTCGGGGCAAGCCAGATCCTGTTCGGCACCGACGATCCGTTCATCGACGCCGACACGGGCCACGTCGAGCGACTCGGCATGACGCCCGCGGAGAAAACACGCATCCTGGGTGATAACGCCGCACGCCTTCTCGGCATTTAATCCATTGTTCCCGAAAGATTTTTTCGCCTCCGGGCAAAATTGCCGCAGCGCAATAATATTGGTTCACCGCAGCAACGAAGTCCCATTTCATCAATGAGCGTACGTAGTCGGAACCACGGCGGTGACGCCATGAAAAACCAGTTCATCACGATGTACCTTCCGATCTTCCGCGAGAAGCTCGAAAGGCTCGAGCGGCAGGGTCAGGGCAACAGCGCGGAAGCCGAACGGCTTCGCCGGACCCTGGCGCAGGTCGAGGACGCCGCTCCCCAAAAGGCTGACGAGGAACTCGAAACGGCGGCCTAGGCCGCGACCGTTTCAGCCGGCGGCGGCCGATTCTCCTTCGAGGACGGTCGCGCGGCGCATGTCGCGCGGATATCGCGTGTCGTCGAAAGGCACGCCGCGGTGCATCGTCTGGAGATTGTCCCACATCACGATGTCGCCGACCCGCCACTGATGGCGGTAGACGTATTCTGCCTGCGTTGCGTGCGCGATCAATTCATCGAGCAGCGCCCTGCCCGCGTCTCGCGGCCGGCCGACGATGTGCGACGCGTGGCTCGCGAGGTAGAGCGACTTCCGTCCGGTTCGCGGATTGACCTGGACCAGCGGGTGCCGCGCCGGCGGCCGCGTCGCCTTGACCTCGTCCGACGGCTCTTCCATCCCGCCGAGGACGCGCGAGTACCAGATGGAATGCTCCGCGACGAGCCCGTCGATCTCCGCCTTCGTCGCCTCGGGCAGATCGTCGTACGCGGCGCGCATATCGGCGAATTCCGTGTCCGCCCCGTCCGGCGGCACCACATGGGCGGCGAGCAGGGAATAGCTCGCGCGCACCGCATCGAACGTCACGTCGGAATGCCAGAGCTGGTTCCCCTTGTGGAAGGCACGACGCGGATCGTCGGCGGCATGGATATCGCCGTTCTCGTCGAGATTGCCGACATCGACGAGCTCATCCGTCGCAAGGCGGATGCCGCGGCCCGACACGGTCTGCTGCATCTTCTGGCGCATCAGGGGCCCGAACGCGCGGCCGAAGGCGAGATGGTCCTCGTCGGCGACGGGAACGTCGTTGCGGAAGACGCAGATCGCATGCTCGTCCATCGCCGCGACGATGCGGTCGCGCATATCGTCGTCCATGGGAGTGGCGATATCGACGCCCGATACCTCGGCGACGAAAGTCCTGTGCAGGCGGTTGAACGCAATAGCCATGGCAATTCCCCGTGGGGTCAGCGACCGAATACCTTCTTCAGGATCTCCGTCGTCCGCTTGGCGGGATTCTCACGGATCGCCGCCTCTTCCAGTGCAAGGTAATGGAAAACCCCGGCCACCGCCTTGTCGAGCACGTGGTTGGTCAGGTCCGCCTTCACGTCGGGCACGAACGGCAGCGATTTGTAACGGCCCATCAGGGAATCGTAGCTGCGGATGGCGCCTACCTCGTTCAGGGACTCATCGACGATCGGCTTGAACTACGCCTTAAGCGGCATCGTCATCTTGCCCTCGAAATAGCGTGTGGCGGAATCCTTCGGCCCGTTGAGGATGCCGCGCGCATCGTCCAGCGTCATCCGCTGGATCGCGTCCCGGAAAAGCTTCCTGCCCTTGGGCACGGCGGCCTCGGCGGCTCGGTTGAGCCGCGTCTCGAGATCGTCGGCCATGCCCGACAGGCCGAAGCGGCGCAGAGTCGACTGCACGCGCTGAAGGGACTCGGGCAACGGGATATGCACCGTCGGGTCGGCATTGAAACCGTTCACCGCCCCGAGGCGGGACGTCAGCCGGTCTGTCCCGACCTTGAGCGCCTCGCGCAGCCCGCTCGCGATATCGGCGGTACTGAGCCCGCCGTTCCCCGATCCGCTGCCCAGACCGAACGATTTTCCGAGGTCGCCGGTGGATTTCTGGAGCTTTTCGAGAAAACACTGCGCCGCGACGGGATCCGACGCCGATACGATCAGGCCCGCCACGAGAACGATGCAAACCTTTCGGGATAGAGACGGCATGGCTCGCTCTACTGCGCCGCCTGCCCGGTTTTGCGGCCGCTTCCACTGAACTCGACGGGTGCGTGCGATCCCGCTGCCTCGGCGAGACGGCGCGCTTCGTTCTCGTAGTTGTAGCGTCCGGCGTTGAAACGCGGGATGACATAGCGCGCGAACAACTCCAGCGACCGGCGCAACTTGTCGGAGCCCGCCCATTCGTGGGTGGTCAGCATGATGCCGCCGAAATCGCCGTTATCGGCAATCTTCTTGTCGATCCACGCGATAGCGTCGTCGGGCGTGCCGACGCACCAGTCGCGGCGTTCGACAACCGACTGCGGCGTGAAGTCCTCGACCGGTTGGCCCTTGTAGGCCTCGTAGAGCGGCCGGAAGCCGATGGAAACGAAATAACCCGTCTCCCGCATGATGCCTTCGCTGACGTCGGCCCACGCCTGCTCCCGCGTTTCGGCGAGATAGAAATTGGTCACCAGGTGCCATTTGGAACGATCGGCCGTCTTGCCGTTCTTTTCGCAGGCGGCCTCGAAGTTCGACCAGAACTCGGTGAACACGCCCTCGCCGGGCCGGTTGAGGCCGCACGGCGTCCAAAGCTCCATGTCGTGGCGTGCGGCAAGATCGAGATTTTCGAGCCCGCCCGTCGTCGGCAGCGCGAGCGGCAGGCGCGGCTGCTGGTAGGACTTGCACTGGAGGTACATGTCGTCGAACTGCCAGAACTCGCCCTTGTGGCTGATCGGCTCGTCGGCCTCGAGCAAGCGGACGATCACCTCGGCGGATTCCGCCATCATGCGCCGGCCCTGCGCGCTATCGATCTTGAACAGGTTCTTGTCGGTCACCAGGCTCGACGGCCCGATGCCGAGCGTCGCCCGGCCGTAGGAAAGATGATCGAGAAACGCGATCCGTTCGGCCACCTGGTACGGGTGGTGGAAAGGCAGGTTGACCACCGAGGTGCCGAGCCGGATACGCGACGTCTTCGCGGCCGCCATCGACAGCGCCATTTCCGGCGACGGCATTGTCTCCCAGCCGCCGGAATGATGCTCGCCGATATAGAACGCGTCGTAGCCAAGCGATTCCACATACGGAATCAGGTCGATGTCGCGGTGAAACGCCAGCGTCGGGTTCTCCGACGGGTGATGCAGCGGCATCATGAAGAACGAGAATTTCATGCCTGTCCCCGGCTGATTGTTCGTCTAGCGGTCTTAGCGCCTAGCCCCACGGCCCCATGTACTGTTCGCCGGCGAACGTGTCCGAAAGCGGCTCGAGGCTTTCCGGCCAGTCGTCGTTGTCGATTTTGCGACGTTGGTCTGCCGGGCGCGGCCTGCCGTCCCATCCGACCTGCTCCATGTAGTAGTAGAGCTGTACAGCGTGACCGTCCGGGTCCATCGCGAAGGCGGTATAGTCCATGCCCGGGAACAGCTCCGGCGGGAAATAGCGGATTTCGACGCCGTTCTCTTCCAGGTATGAAATCGCCGCCTTGAGCTGGGCGAAATCGTTGACCCGCACGCCGAACGAGAAGCTGGTCGACCAGTCGGTCATGCCGAGTTCCTCGCGAAGTTTCATCGGATAGAGCGCGAGCGAATGATGCTCCGCCCCGCATCGCAGGAAGTGACACGGCTCGCCCTCCCACTCCACCGTCTCGGTCAGCGTGAAGCCCAGCCGGTCGGTATAGAAATCGAGCGTCTCGGCCAGGTTTTCGCTGAACAGCCGGACCGGGCCGATACCGGTGATCTTGAAAGGCCGCGGCAGCATGATACCGCCGACGTCGTATTTCCCCTCGCCCTGTTCGAGCGAATTGGTGCCCGCATGGATGTCGACGCCGCCTTCGCGCGCAAGGCGAACTTCTTCCGCTTCGCGCATGTAGGGGATTTCCGGCGGGCCCATGAATTTCTGGTCATACAT
>JAYQUR010000305.1:0-4399 GCA_038148075.1 Alphaproteobacteria bacterium
GCCAGATGACCGCCCCGTGGGTTGCCGACAAGCTGGACGCCATCGCGCGCAAATGCGGCCACGAGCCGGTACGCACCCAGGACACGCCGGGCTTCCTCGTCAACCATGCCGGCCGCGGGCTCTACACCGAGGGCGTCCGCATCCTCGCCGAGGGCATCGCCGCGCCGCACCAGGTCGACGACGTGCTGCGCGAGGGCGGCGCGGGTTTCCGCATGGGCCCGTTCGAGCTGATGGACACCACCGGGCTCGACGTCTCCGGCGTCGTGATGGAATCGATCTACGAGCAGTTCTACCAGGAACAGCGCTTCAAGCCGCAGGCGTTCATCCGCAACCGGATGGCGGCGGGGCTGCTCGGCCGCAAGACGGGGCAGGGCTTCTACAAGTACGAGGACAACAAGAAGGTGGCGCCGAAGGAACGTCCCGTGCCGACGGATCTGCCCGACGCGGTCTGGGTCGGCCCGAAGGGCCATGACGGTGCGGCAGCGCTCGCCGCGTTCCTCGCCGAGGCAACCGGCGGCAAGGTCGACATCGAGACCGGCGACAAGCCGTCGGCGCGGTCGATCTGCATGGTCGCGCCGTGGGGCCGCGACGCGACGATGACGGCACTCGATCTCGGCATCGAGGCGGAGCGCACCGTCGCCGTCGATCCCCTGTTCGGCTTCGAGGGACGGCGGACGCTGATGACGACCAGCGTCACCGACGAGGGCGTGCGCGACATGGCGCACGCTGCGCTGGCGGCGGACGGCGGCGCGGTGACGGTGATCCACGACAGCCCGGGATTCATCGCCCAGCGCGTCATCGCCACCATCGTCAATATCGCCTCCGAGATCGCGCAGATGCGGATCGCGACGCCGGGCGACATCAACAAGGCGGTCCGTCTTGGCCTCGCCTATCCGCAAGGCCCGCTTGAATTCGGCGATAGCGTCGGGCCCGCGCGCATTCACGCCATCCTGACGGCGATGTACGGCTTCTACGGCGATCCGCGCTACCGGCCGAGCCCGTGGCTTACGCGGCGCGCGCGGCTCGGCGTTTCGCTCATGACGCCCGAAGCGTGAACCGTGCGGTCGACGAGTTTTCGGGCGATGCCGGCAATGCCCTTTCCCGCGGTCCAAACGCGATAACGCCTGCAGGTTCGGAGCGGCAACCGGTGCCGGCGCCGACGCGGCCGGGCGCTAGTGGGTATCGAAAACCGCCTGAAAGTCGGCCAGCCGGACCATGATGTCCGCCCTTTCGGCGTCGGTCGGATTGTCGGGGTCGGCGGCGGGTGGCAGGGCGCCGAATTTCATCAGGCAAGCGATCAGCAGGAGCCGTGCCTTAGTGGCGGTCAGGTTGCCGCCGCCGAGAAAAACGCCCGCTGGGGCGGAGAACCCTTCGTTGTTGCCGCGCCCCACCCGGACCACCGGCATGCCGCTGAACACGGCCCTCGTCATCAGCGCGTTGCGCACCGAATTGGTCATCGAGCCGTAGGGCGACTGGCCTTCGACCACGAAGCCGGACAGCGGCGAGCGATCGAGGTTGTCGTTTACCTGGGCGAGGATATCGACCTCGCGTTCCGGCCCGCTGTCCCAGCTTTCGGGACTGTAATTGCCTTCCTTCAGTATGGTTACGGTCGGCACCGCCTCTTCTCGCAGGGTGCCGTCCGGGTTCTTGATCGCGACGTTCACCGTCTCGAAATCGCCGTTCCTTCGCAGGTTGCCGGCGACGGCGTCGGGCAGGCGGGAACGGTTTACGTCCGACAGATAGGTGTGCTTTGCGCCCGGCAGATAGGTCAGGATCGGCGGCATGCCGTGACGTACCGCGCCCAGCAGGCCTCCATGCCCGCCGGTTGCGACGTAGCCGCCGGGCCGCGCCTCTCCCTTTTGCACCTCGCGCGCCGCGAAAATCTGCTGTTCCTGGATGACCACCATGCCGGCACGGTTTCTGCCGTCTGCGTCCTGCCACACCTTCGAGGCGATGTAGTCCACGGAATCGACGAGGTTCTTCGGCCCGTCATTGCTGATTTCGCCATGGGTGCGCTGTGCGGCGTTGCCGCAGACCGGCAGCGGCGTATCCATCAAAAGGTTCAGCCAGTACAACGTTTCCTCCACCCGCGGGCTGCCCTGGGTCCAGATCGCGCCGAGGTAAACGCCCGTATCCAGAATGTCGTGGATACGGTTGACGATGGTGGCGAGCCAGCCGCGCGACGGCGAGGTCGCCAGGTGCACCGGGCGGTAGGCGAAGAAATCCCGGCCCATCAGCTCCGGCGCGATGTCGCCTTCCCCGGTGTCGGTGCGCATCTCGGCGGGCAGTCCCTTCGTGTAGCCGCCGGAAGGCATTACCCGGAAAAAATCGACATCCGCCCGTCGCGAAATCAGGTTGCCGGTGCCGTCCTCGTCGATCCCGAAGCGGTCGATTTCCTCGAAGATGCGCGATCCGTCCGGGTAATAGGCCTGGCGGGATTTTGCGGCCGGGGCCGTCGGAAAAGCGCAATCGTCCTCCCATGCGCTGCCGTCCGCCTGCCGGGCCATATAGGGCAGCGGGTACAACCCGTCCGCCGGATCCAGTTCGATGCGGTAGACGGGCGTGTCGGTATCGTTCCGGCGTTCTTCGCGGAACGTTCCGCCGGCATCGATGTAGCCGTCCGGTGGGCCGTACAGTTCCGCGGCGTCGGCTTCCAGCGGGTGGGCGCTGAATTGTTCGACGTAAACCGTCGCCGGCGCGGCAAGCCGTTGCGGACGCAGCACGTCGAACCGTCCCCGGCTTCCATCCGGATTGGTCCTCGGCGGCAAGCCGTGCAACGCGCGGGCCTTGTTGCTGGTCACCAGCGGCGGGCTGTTGCTGATGGTGGCGTTCGCGCCGGACAAATAGGCGATGCGCGGTTTGGTGTTCATGGCGTGGTTCCTTTCGTCGTTGACGTCACCACATCAGCTGGCCGCCGTTGGGATGGACGATCTGACCGGTCATGTAGGACGCCCGGTCGCTCAACAGGAAATCGGCGACGGCGGCGACTTCCTCCGGCCGGCCCAGGCGGCCGATGGGTAGGCTCTCCGCGAGGGTTCCCAGCGCTTTTTCGTATTCCTCCGGCGTGCGGTTCGATTTCAGGATCGGCGTGTCGATAGGGCCGGGACCCAGGGCGTTGATGCGGATGTTCGGCGCGAATTCCAGCGCGAGGCATTTGGTCAGCGAATAGATGGCCGATTTGGCGGCCATGTAGGCGGTGGCGCCCGGCACCGCCATCACCGCGAAATCGGACGACATGGTGACAATCGCCCCGCGCTTTGCGGTGACCATGTCCGGCAGCGCGGCCTGGGCGCACAGGAACGTGCCTTTCACGTGGATGTCGATCATCCGGTCCCAGTCCTCTTCCGGGATCTGGCCGACGACGCCCTTGATGAAGATGCCGGCACCGAGGAACGCCCTGGAAAGCGGGCCTACTTCCCTGGCGATACTATCCTTCATGGCGCCGACCGATGCGCTGTCGCTGACGTCGGTCTTGATGGCGATGGCGGCGCCGCCGGCCTTTTCGATTTCCGCGACGGTCTCAACAGCGCCGTCCTCGTTCCAGTCGGCGACGACGACCGTCATTTCCTTTGCCATTCGGACAGCGACGGCGCGGCCGATGCCGCTGCTGCCGCCGGTGACGAGGATGTTCTCTCTCCCGGTCATCAGAACAGCCCCGCACCGCCGTTGATACGAATGTCCTGTCCGGTCACGAAGCTCGAATCGTCGCCCAGCAGGAACATGGCGGCGTCGACAATGTCGTCGGGAAGCGCAATCCGGCCCAGCGGAATATCCTCTCCCTTTCCGAACAGCGTTTCTTCATCCATCACCGCGCGCGGCATGGGTGTGTCCGCGATACCCGGCGAAATGGCGTTCGCGCGGATTCCCGCCCGCGCGTGATCCAGCGCCAGCGCCCGCATCAGGCCCAGCACGCCGCCTTTGGTGGCGGCATAGGCAGCGCTGTTCATCGCGCCGCGCCGGGCGATCAGAGAGGAAAACATGACGATGCTGCCTGCGCCCCGATCCAGCATTCGCGGCAGCACGGCCTGGCAGGACAGCAGGGTCCCTTTCAGGTTGACGGACAGGTGCGCGTCCCATTCGTCTTCCGCTATCTCCAGAAAGGGCGTTACTCGGTAGATGGCGGCGCAGGTGACGAGACCGACGATGTCGGAAGACGCGTCGATAGAGGCCACCGCGGCGGCCATCGCATCAGCGTCGCAGACATCGAGCTGCGTGAAGGAGAGGTTTTCGTGGCCGATCTCGGAGAGAATGCCCGCGTTCCTGTCCCAGGCATCGACGCGGTAATTTTCGGCAAGAAGGCGCCGGGTCAGGGCCAGCCCTAAACCGCTGTCCGCTCCTGTAACGATAACCGTATCCATCGGGTTTTCCGTCCCTGTTTTCGTTGCATGGAGTGTAGGCT
>JAYQUR010000306.1:0-4398 GCA_038148075.1 Alphaproteobacteria bacterium
GAGCAGGAGCGGCTGGAAAAGCGCGGCGAGCGTCCCCCGCGCACCGTCCGGGTCGGCACGATGCTCGAAGTTCCCGGCCTGATCTGGCAGCTCGACTCGCTGTTGCCGCATATCGATTTTCTCTCGATCGGCAGCAACGACCTGTTCCAGTTCATGTTCGCGATCGACCGCGGCAATCCGCGGGTCGCCAACCGGTACGACGTGCTGTCGCCCGGACTTCTGTCGGCCCTGAAGGATATCGTCGGGCGTTGCCGGAAGGTCGGCGTGGACGTTTCGTTGTGTGGCGAGATGGCGGGCCGGCCGATCGAAGCCATGGCGCTGATCGGGATAGGTTTGAGGTCGCTGTCGCTGTCTCCGTCAAATTTCGGCGCCGTCAAGGCGATGACGCTGACGGCCGATACCCGTGCCCTTTCGGCTTATGTCGATGGTTTGCTGGGAAGCGACGCACATACGCTGCGGCACAAATTACGGGCATTTGCGCAGGATCACGGCATCGTTCTGCCTGGCTGACGGGCCTAGATCTCCCGACTCCGGATCTCTGTATTGTTGTTTCGAAACGACTTAGCCATTGATATCCGATTGATTTCTTTGCTAATTCTCTCGTATTGCTGTCGGGTAGGCCTTCAGCGGTACCGTGTCCGGTCGCCGTATGCGTCCAACTCGCATGCGTTTTTGGCGTGACCGGGCCGCGGCCTCTGAAAGGGCGGACCGAAGAGCGGATTGTGTGCGAGGGGGCACGCGATAAATGAACGCGGAAATTTCGCCCGAAACGCAGCAGTTCGACGCCGCCGAACTCGGCGCGATGATGCGCGAGATGCGCGAGAATCTCGGCCACGACCTTGCGACGGTGGCGTCGGATCTGCGCATCCGGCTGGTATATCTCGAAGCCATCGAGTCCGGCCGCCTGGCGGATCTTCCGGGCAGCGCCTACGTCAGCGGCTTCCTGCGCGCCTATTCAGACTATCTCGGCCTCGATGGCGAGGAGATCGTGAAGCGCTTCCGTATGGCCGGAGTCGAGATCAGCAACCAGACCCAGCTTCATCTGCCGTCGCCGGTCGAGGAAGGCCGCCTGCCGACAGGGCCGATTCTGCTCCTTGCAGCCATCGTCGCCGCAGCGGCATACGGCGGCTGGTACTATTTCTCTACCCCGGACGACCATCCCGTCGACCGCATCGCGAGCCTTCCAGCGGAACTTTCCCGCATGGTCGGTGGCGATTCCGACGCCGAAACGTCTGCGGCACCCGCGTCCCCGGCCGCCGCATCGTCCCGCGAAGCGACCGAGACGGCGGCGCCCGCGACCCCGGAACCGGCGCCCGCTGCGCCGTCGGCGGAGAACGGCGCTGCTGCCCCGCCGTCAATGGCGTCCGAAGCGCCGGGCGCCGAGACTTCCGCGTCGGATACGCCGCCTGCCGCCACGACGCCGGCCGAAGAAGCGCCTCCGGCACCGTCTGCGGAAATGCCGGAGCGGGCGACGAATCCCGATACCCCGGCATCTGCAGGAACGCCGAGCGAACCGTCTGCGGATACGTCCGGCGCGAGCGTTACGGCCGAACCCGCCCCGACGCCCGCGGAAACGCCCACGACACCCGTGCGCGCCGAGAACAACCCGCCGGCTCCTACCGAGCCGGTTGCCGAACCGGTCCAGCAGGCGGCGGTGCCCGAAAACGGCGGAGCGGCGACGGTGGCGCCCGAAGCGCCGCATGCGACCGTCGAGACGCCCGACGAGACTCCGCCGCCGTCGCCGGCCGCCGAAACGGCTGCCGCGACGCCGGCGCCGCCGGAAACCCGCGCGCCTGCATCGTCGGGCGCCAGGCGGATCGTCGTGCGGGCGACCGCCGACAGCTTCGTTGCCGTGCTCACCAGCGACAACCAGCCGCTGTTCTCGCAGCTGATGCGGGCAGGCGACAGTTATGAGGTGCCGTCGGGCGCCGGGCTGGTTCTGGAGACAGGCAATGCCGGGGCGCTCGAAATTCGGGTCGACGGCCGGCGAATTCCGTCGCTCGGCCCGGTGGGAGAAATCCGCCGCAACATTCCCCTCGATGCCGAGAAACTCCTTTCCGGGATCAACTAGACCGTCCCGAGGCGTCGCTATGGCGCGCCGCGATATTCGGGTATAAACCCACCGCTTCGACGGGCCCGGCCCGACCGCAACCAGAGCGCACGACATGACCTCCCTTCAACCCGTCCGCGGCACGCACGATCTTCTGCCCGAAGAGGCACGGCGGGCGCGCCACGTCGTGGAAACCGGCCGCGATATGGCGGAACGCTACGGGTTCGAGGAAGCGGCGACGCCGATCTTCGAATTCAGCGAGGTCTTCGCGCGCACCCTGGGAGAGACATCCGACATCGTCACGAAGGAGATGTACACCTTCGTCGACAAGGGCGGCGATCAGATCACGCTTCGCCCCGAAGGCACGGCCGGCATCGCGCGCGCGCTCATCTCCGGGGGGTTGAGCCAGCACCTGCCGCTGAAGTTCTTCTACGCCGGCCCGATGTTCCGGTACGAACGGCCGCAGAAAGGCCGCCTCAGGCAGTTCCACCAGATCGGCGTCGAGCTGTTGGGAGTCGCGGAACCGGTCGGCGACGTCGAGGTTATCGCACTGGGCGCGGCGATCCTGGATGCGCTCGGCGTCGCGGGGTCCATCACGCTCGAGCTCAATACGCTCGGCAACGCCGAAAGCCGCGCTGTCTATCGCGAGCGCCTCATCGAGTATTTCGGCGATCACCGGGACGATCTCTCCGACGACAGCCGCGAGCGGCTGGAACGCAATCCGCTCCGCATTCTCGATTCCAAGGACCAGGGTGACCGGCGGCTCGTCGAAAACGCGCCGGAGTTCGATGACAGCCTCGATGCCGAATCGCGCGATTTTTTTGCCGCCGTCTGCGACGGGCTCGATGCGCTCGGTATTGCCTGGCAGCGCAATTCGCGGCTGGTGCGCGGGCTCGACTACTATTGTCATACGGCATTCGAATTCACGACCGACGCGCTCGGCGCGCAAAGCGCCGTCCTCGCTGGCGGCCGCTACGACGGGCTCGTCGAGCAGATGGGAGGCCCGGCGACACCCGGCGTCGGTTGGGCGTCGGGCATCGAACGCCTGTCGATGCTGATCGGCGAGGGCCCCGCCCGGCTGCGGCCGATCGCGATGGTCCCAATGGGCGAGGAAGCCGAAGCGGTCTGTCTCAAGCTCACCGACGAATTCCGGCGCGCCGGGCTCCGGGTCGATCTCGGCTATCGCGGCCGCATGAAACAGCGCATGAAGCGGGCGAACGCCGTAAATGCACGCGCGGCGGTCATTCTCGGCGATGACGAGCTTGCGCAGAGGTCGGCTACCGTGCGCGATCTCGATACCGGCGAGCAGGAACTCGTTGCGCTCGCCGATCTCAAGGCCCGGCTGGAACAGTTTCAGTAGCGACCCATGGCGGACGAGCGGAACACAGGCCGCCTCGTCGTCATTGGTGCCAATCACCGGACGAGTTCCGAGGCGACGCGCGACAGGCTTTTCATCGACGAAGAACGCCTGCCCGGCTTGCTGCGCGAGGCGGCGGACGCCGGTTTTTCGGAAACGGTTCTGCTGTCGACCTGCGCGCGGACGGAATTCGTCGGCATTGCGGAAGAACCCGACGCGGCGAAGCCGAAGGTCGTCGGCCTGCTGGCGCGGCTGGGCGGCTTCGAGCCGGCGGCGCTCGAAGCGGAACTTTACGAACATCGCGACGAGGCAGCGGTCCGGCATGTCTTCCGCGTCGCGTCGTCGCTGGACAGCCCCATCGTCGGCGAACCGGAGGTAACGGGCCAGTTCCGCGATGCCGTGCGGATCGCTGCCGGTTGCGGCAGGCTCGGCACGCAGCTCGACGCCGTGATTCAAGCGGCCAATGCCGCCGCGAAGCGGGTGCGGACGGAGACTGCGATCGGCGAGCGATCCGTGTCGATGGCGGCGTGCGCCGTGCAGGTCGCCCGCGACGTTCACGGCGATCTGTCGCGCGCGTCCGCGCTTCTCGTTACGGGCGGCGAGATGGGGGAGATGATCGTCGACCGGCTCCGGGACTCGGGGCTCGAGCGTCTCACCGTTGCGGCCCGGAGCGCGCCTCGTGCGGAAATCGCGGCGCGGCGCTATGGCTGTCATCACGCCGCGCTCGACGATTTGCCCGAGCGGCTGTCGAAGGCGGATATCGTGGTCTCGACGCAGGGTGCGGGGCGCTACCTGTTCGACACGGAGACGGTCGAGGCGGCGCTCGTGCGCCGGCGCCGGCGTCCGCTCCTGCTGGTCGATGCGGCGATTCCGTGCGACGTCGATCCGGCGGTCAACGATCTCGATGGCGCATTCGTATATTCGCTCGACGACCTGGACCGTATCGCGCTCGAAGGACGATCCCAGCGCGACGAGGCGGCGGCCGAGGCGG
>JAYQUR010000307.1:0-4386 GCA_038148075.1 Alphaproteobacteria bacterium
CGCCATCGCGGCTTCGTTGACGAGGTTCTTCAGATCGGCGCCGGAAAAACCCGGCGTCCCGGCAGCGATCTTCTCGAGATCCACATCGTCGGCCAGCGGCACGGACTTGCAGTGCACTTGAAGGATAGCGACACGCGCCTTGAGATCCGGCAGTTCGAGGGTGATATGGCGGTCGAACCGGCCGGGGCGCAGCAGAGCCGGGTCGAGGACATCCGGCCGGTTGGTAGCTGCCAGAACGACTGTCGCTTCGTCGCCTTCGAACCCGTCGAGTTCGGCGAGTATCTGGTTCAGCGTCTGTTCGCGCTCGTCATGGCCGCCGCCAAAGCCGGCGCCCCGGACCCGGCCGGCACTGTCGAGTTCGTCGATGAAGATTATACTCGGCGCGTCCTTTTTGGCTTCCTCGAACAGTTGCCGCACGCGAGAGGCTCCTACCCCGACGAACACCTCGATGAACTCCGAGGCGGAGATCGGGTAGAAAGCGACACCGGCCTCTCCGGCGAGCGCGCGCGCCAAGAGAGTTTTCCCGGTACCGGGCGGTCCCTGAAGCAGAATTCCACGCGGAACGGATGCGCCGAGTTTGCGATAGCGTTTCGGATTGCGCAGAAATTCCAGGAGCTCCGAGACTTCCGCCTTGGCGTTTTCCTGGCCGGCGACGTCAGCGAACCGGACCTTCGGTGCATTGCCTTTTTCGATCTTCCGCAACCGGCCCTTCAGGAATCCGCCGAGCCCGTCGCGGCCGACCCCGCCGCGAAGATTGCCAGCCATGCGCCGCCAGATGAAATACCAGAAACCGAGGATCAGGAGCCAGGGCAGAAGGGATAAAAGCCAGGATCCGGATCCTTTCTCCGGCTCAATGGCCATGATCTCGATATCGTGCGATCGCAGCAGCTTGATCAGATCATCGTCGCCCGTCGGCGGCAAGCGGGTTGTAAAACGGTCTGTCGCGCGACCTGAAGCCGTTTCTACCGGCGTATCGAGGGTGCTGGAGATGGAGTCGCCGCGGAACGTGACTTTGGAAATTTCACCGGCTTCGACCGCCGCCAGAAAGCGGGAATAGCTGTATTCGGTTGCCGTTGTCCCCGTCCTGAGGGGCTGCACCATCGCGAATATCAGTGCGAAGATCATGGCCACCCACAGCAGGGTCAGACCCCTGGCATAGGGAGGCTTCCGGTTCGGCGGCGTGGCCATCGGTCAGACTCCCTTGCCCATGCGGATGCGGTTTGCCCGTCGAACGCACGAAGCCGCTACGTCGCGAAATTTCGGATCCGTATCGAGCGGCGGGCTCGCATATACGCTTCGTGCCTTCACGCTATCCGCCTTTCGATTCTGAACAGGCGCTCCCGATAGTCACAATTGCGTAAGAATACTTTATCAGGATGTGCCTTCTTTTAACGCGTCACCCTCCTTCCTGTGCAGCATGTTACGCATCAGGTCGATGTGGAAGCGCAGCGTGTAGTACATGTCGCGGTAGCCCGTCGGCCATGTAACGCTGCGCCTTGTTGCTGAGCGGGAAATCCACGTATTTCGCGGACGGGAACTGGCCGGGCCGTTCGAAAAGCCCGCCGGGCGCGTGAATTTCGGTCATGGCGCGCAGGAGCAGGGTGCGAAGCGCCGGGTGCAGCTTGTCGTGGACGATCATCGTTGCCGCGGGCGCAAGTAGCGTCTTGTCGCCGGCGGGGACGTTGCGCGTGAAATCGACCATGCCTTCCGGCAGGACGATCTTGGACATGTAGAGATAGTGCCGGGTATAGGCTTCGGCGCGCCGGAATGACAACAGTTCGACCGCTCGGTCTGCGAGCAGGTTTCTGATCACCGGCGATTCCGCCGAAGCGATATAGAACGTGGCGTCTATCGTGCCGCGCCGCAACTGGTCCGCCGCGGCGTTGCCGCCAATGTCTAGGATCGACGCGGTATCGCGGGTCACGTCGTTTCGGGCGAGCAGGGGCTCGGCGACGGCGCGCGTGCCGGAACCGACGCCGCCCACCGCGATGCGCCGGCCCTTGAGGTCGCGGAGCAGCTCGATCTCGGCGCCGGCGCGGTGAAACACCCAGAGCGGTTCGAAATAAAGGCTGCCGAGCGCGATCAGATCGGGATTCCGGTTGCCGACGGCGATACCGCTCTGCATGAAGGCGGCGTCCACCTCGCCGGATTCGAGAAGCGAGAGATTCTGCACGGACCCCGATGTCGCCTTGATTTCCAGCGTCACGCCTTCCCGCGCAAGCACCGCCTTGTAGCGTTCGGCAAAGGCGTAGTACGCGCCTTCCGGCCCGCCTGTGGCGATCGTCAGCGTGTCCGGCGGCGCGGGCTGAACGAACTTGCCGGCCACGGCGAACCCGACGGCGACGATCGCCAGCGCCGGGCCGAACACCCAGATCTTTTCCATCAGGGTTCCGCGCATCAGGCGCTTGAGAAGCCCCGCCTTCCGTTCTTCCGCCATCTTCCCTTTCCAGGCTGCCGACCTAACATTCTGTTTATCACCGCGATGTAAGGGCGTCGCGGGATTTCTTGCCGGCGAAATCGTTGCTAGCATCGACGGCGGGACAGGACGTCATTCAGGGGGACCGCTCAGATGAAGATTCTCTTCCGTTCGATCCTGCTCGGCGTCGCCGGCTTTGCGATTGCGGTGCAGGCGGCGCTCGCTTCCTGCGCCGGGATGGCGCAAGGCCCGCTGCCCGGACCGCATCCCTATTTCATGCGGGCGTCTGCCGGCACGGCGGACAAGGTGCCTGACGGCGAGCTTCGCATTCGCTATGTGGGACATTCGACGTTCGAGGTCGAAAGCCCGCAGGGCGCGCTGGTGCAGACGGATTACAACGACTACATCCGGAGCGAACGGCCGCCGCATATCGTGACGATGAACAACGCGCACGATTCGCACTTCTCCTACGACCCGGACAAGGCCATTCCGCACGTTCTGCGCGGCTGGGATCCGAACGGCGGCGTCGCGAGGCACAACGTGACGTTCCGCGACATACGCGTGCGCAACGTTCCGACCAACTTCGTCGAGCTTGGCGAGGGGCGCCTGTCGAACGGCAACTCGATGTTCGTCATCGAGGCGGTCGGCCTGTGCGTCGTCCATATCAGCCATCTGCACCACTACCTGTCCAAGAACCAGCTTCGCGAGCTGGGGCTGATCGACGTGGCGTTCGCACCCATCGACGGGATGTGGACCATGAGCCATGACGAGCTGTTCAGGGTGCTCGGCGATATCCGGGCGCGGATCATCATCCCGATGCATTACGGCTCGGCTGCCGGCGTCGACGCTTTCGTCGCCCGCGCGAATGAGAAGTGGACGGTCCGCCAGCACGGCAGCGATACGATGAACGTGAGCCTGCGGAACATGCCGCGAAAGCCGGAAGTGGTCTTCCTGCAGGGACACTGATTGCCGGCTCAGCCGGCAGCGCCGCGTCTTAGAGACCGTAGGGCGGCTTGTGGAAGCCCTTGGGCGAGGCGGTGAAGATCTCGCAGCCGTCCGCCGTGACGCCCAGCGAATGCTCGAACTGGGCGCTCAGCGAGCGGTCCTTCGTCACGGCGGTCCAGCCGTCTGCGAGAATCTTGGTTTCGGGGCGTCCGCTGTTCACCATCGGCTCTATGGTGAAGAACATGCCTTCGCGCAGGGCTAGTCCCTCGCCCGGGCGTCCGTAATGCAGGACGCTCGGCGGTGTGTGAAACACGCGGCCGAGACCATGGCCGCAAAAATCGCGAACCACGGAAAACCGGTTCTCTTCGACGTAGGTCTGGATGACGTGGCCGATGTCGCCGAGCGTTACGCCCGGCCGAACGATTTCGATGGCCTTCATAAGGGAATCGTAGGTGACATCGAGGAGCCGCTGCGCCTTCACGCCGATCTTTCCGACCGGATACATCCGCGACGAATCCCCGTGCCAGCCGTCGACGATAGGCGTGACGTCGATATTCACGACGTCGCCCTCGCGCAGAACCTTGTCGCCGGGGATGCCGTGACAAACCACGTGGTTGACCGACGTGCAGATGGATTTCGGGAAGCCGCGATAGCCGAGCGGCGCCGGCGTCGCGCCGTGGTCGAGCGTGAATTCGTGGCAGATCCGGTCCAACTCCTCCGTAGTCACGCCGGGCACGACGTGGTCGGTAATCATGTCGAGGCATTCCGCCGCCAGCCGGCCGGCCTTGCGCATGGCCTCGAACTCGTCCGGGCCGTGCAGGACAATCCCTGCGGGGGCGCCGACCGACGATTCGCTGAAGGCGGTGAAGGTATCGTTCATCAATCAGGGTTCGCTTCGCTGTTCGGGCCTATATAAGGCGCGAAAGACCCTTCGGTCCAGTTAACCGGCACTCAGGCGGCGCTTTCCGCGCCCGGTTTCGACCAGGGCGTGATCTCCAGAAATTCCGTCAGGCGGGACTTCGGGT
>JAYQUR010000308.1:0-4368 GCA_038148075.1 Alphaproteobacteria bacterium
GCGATGGATGTCGTCGGCAAGCTCCGAGTCGATTTCGATCCCGCGGTTCATCGGTCCCGGGTGCATGATCAGCGCGTCGTCCTTTGCAACCGCGATCTTTTCGCGGTCGAGGCCGAAGAACCGGAAATATTCGCGGGTCGACGGCACGTACGAGCCCTGCATCCGTTCGGTTTGCAGCCTCAGCATCATGATGATGTCCGCATCGCGTAGCCCGTCTGCCATCTTGTGGTGAACCTCGACGCCCAGCGCTTCGATCGCCGCTGGAAGAAGCGTCTTGGGCGCGACGAGACGCACCGACGCGCCCATTGTTCTGAGAAGGTAGATATTCGACCGTGCGACGCGCGAATGCAGGATGTCGCCGCAGATCGCGACGACCAGCCCGTCGAGTCGTCCCTTGCGCCGGCGGATCGTCAGTGCGTCGAGCAACGCCTGGGTGGGGTGCTCGTGGCTGCCGTCGCCCGCATTGATGACAGAACAGGTGACCTTCTCGCTGAGAAGCTGTACCGCGCCGGAATCCGAGTGGCGCACCGTGAGGACATCGGGATGCATCGCGTTGAGCGTCATCGCCGTATCGATCAGCGTCTCGCCTTTCTTGATGGCGCTCGCGCTGACGGACATGTTGATAACGTCCGCGCCGAGGCGCTTTCCGGCAAGTTCGAACGACGTGCGGGTGCGGGTCGAGTTTTCGAAAAAGACGTTGATGACCGTGCGTCCGCGCAGCAGCGACCGTTTCTTGTCGTCCTGGCGGTTCTGCTCGATATAGGATTCGGAGAGATCGAGAAGAGCTTCGATCTCCTCTTTAGGGACGCCTTCCATGCCGAGGATATGACGCCTCGCCGCCCGGGGGTCCGCTTCTAGGATTGTGATGGCCATTAAAGCGGTTTTATACGCCCCGCTTCGGCGCCTCACAAGGCTCCCCGGGAGCAGCCGATTCGGCGGCAAATGGCCGGCGATGCTGATAGGTTGGGCGCATGTTGAGAGCCATTGTAAGCGGGGCCCTGAAATGTGCGGGATAGCGGGCATCGTCGGCCGCGGCCCGGTGAACATGGAAGCGGTTTCGGCGATGGCCGAACTCCAGGCGCACCGCGGGCCCGACGACGTCGGAACCTGGCGGTCGGCGGACGGTCGCACTGGTTTCGGGCACCGCCGTCTCGCCGTCATAGACCCCGTGCCCGAAGGGCGGCAGCCGATGACGGATGCCGGAGGCGATCTGACGATCGTCTTCAACGGCGAAATCTACAACTACATTGAGCTCGCCGATGAGCTTCGGGCGGCCGGCGTGCGTTTCGAGACTGCGACCGACACCGAGGTCATTCTCGAGGCCTGGAAAACGTGGGGTGAGGCGTGCGTCGAGCGTTTCAACGGCATGTTCGCGTTCGCACTGCACGATGCGCGTCGCAATGTCGTGTTCTGTGCGCGCGACCGGTTCGGGGAGAAGCCGTTCGTCTTCGTCCAAGGCGACGATTTTTTCGCCTTCGCATCCGAATACAAGGCGTTGTTCGCGCTGAGCGACGTTGCCGTCGATCCCGACTATGCGGCCATCGGAGCTTTTCTCGCGAATCCTGGGCGCTCGCTCGACGCCGGCCTCCGGTCGGCGTTTCAGGGTATCGATCAGATCGGTCCGGGCGAATGCCTCGCGGTCGATTGCGGCGACTTGACGGTCCGGCGCCGCCGGTACTGGGAACCGGAGCCGGTGACGGGCAGGGTTCCCGGTTTCGACGACGCCGTCTCGGAGTTCCGGCATCTGCTTATCGATTCCGTGCGCCTGCGGATGCGGAGCGACGTGCCGCTCGGCTCCTGCCTGTCGGGCGGCCTCGATTCCGGGTCCATTTACGGCGCGGTCCGCGAGCTTGTCGGCGACGACCGCGCGTACAACGTCTTCACCGGCCGGTTTCCGGGCAGCGACGCGGACGAGGGGGCCTATGCCGACATCATCGCCGCGCGCGGCAACGCGCTCCGCCACGAGGTTGCGCCGGACCCCGACCGGCTGCTTGCCGAGCTCGCCGATTTCGTCTGGCACAACGAGCTTCCCGTCGACAGCGCGAGCCAGTACGCGCAGTGGTGCGTCTTCCGGCTGGCTGCGGAGAATGGCGTGACCGTGCTGCTGGACGGCCAGGGCAGCGACGAGATCCTTGCCGGCTACGAACAGTATTTCGCCTTCTACCTGGCGAGCGAGGGCGTCGATCCCGATGAGGAGTCTGCGATCCGGGCGCGGTACCCGCTGGCGCTGTCGATGCAGGATCAGAGCTGGAAAACGCGCTTGCCGCCCGCCTTGCGGCGCGCGCTCGCCCGGACGCTCGGCCGCGGCAGCGATTTCACCTTCGGGATAGAGCGCGAGTATCTCGTGCCGCCAGCAGGCTCGGCGCCGGCCGATCTGAAGGCGGCCCTGCTCCGCGACAGTTTCGGCGGGTTCCTGTCGACGCTGCTGCGCTATGGAGACCGCAACTCGATGGCGCATTCGCGGGAGGTGCGCCTGCCGTTCTGCGATCACCGGTTGATCGAATTCCTGATGGGCCTTCCCGCGCCTTACCTGATGGGCGACGCGCAGACCAAGCGCATCCTGCGGGCGGCGACCGTCGGCATCCTGCCGGAGCAAATCCGCACGCGCTGGAACAAGCAGGGTTTTCTGCCTCCCATCGTTGCCTGGCTCGACGGCGGGCTGATCGATGCCGTGGCGGCGCGCATCGAGGCCCCAGCCTTCGCGGAAAACCCGCCGTGGGACGCCGTATGGTGGCGCAAGGCGGTCTCGCGCTATCGGGCGGGCGACAGGTCCGTGGCGGGGGCGTTGTGGAAGGTCTTCTTCGCGGACGCCTGGCGCGAGCATTTCGTCGAACGCGCCGCGGCGCAGCCCAGGGTCTCAGCTCTCGCGTGACTCGATGATCCCGTCGGCGCGAAGCCGCGCGATCTCCTGGTCGCTCATCTTCATGACATCGCGCAGGACCTCGTCGGTATGCTCGCCCCGGATCGGCGGCGGCCGCCGATAGTCGATCGGCGTTTCGGAGAGTTTCGCCGGCGCGGCGACCAGCCCCACCGAGCCCGCCTGCGGATGCGGCATGTCGATCGCCATCCGGCGGGCCTTCGTCTGCGGATCGTCGAATACGCGCGACAGCGTATTGATCGGCCCGCACGGAACGCCCGCGCGTTCGAGCGACGCGATCCAGTCGTCGGTGGCCCTTGCCTTGAACAGCTCTCTGATCCTGGGCAGCAGCGTCTCGCGGTTCTCGATGCGTTTCGGATTGGTCGCGAATGCCGGGTCGGCGGCCAGCTCGGGCACGCCGGCGACATCGCAGAACCGCGCGAACTGGCCGTCGTTTCCCGCGGCGAGGATCACGTGGCCGTCCGACGTTTCGAACACCTCGTAGGGCACGACGCTGGCATGGGCATTGCCGAGCCGGTCCGGGTTGCGGCCCGTGTTGAGAAATTCCACTGCGTGATAGTAGAGCCAGGAAATTTGCGTTTCGAACAGCGACAGGTCGATGTGCTGACCCTGTCCCGTCGCGTCGCGGTGGCGCAGTGCGGCGAGGATGGCGGTCGAGGCGTGCATTCCCGTCATGATGTCGGCGATCCCGATGCCGACCTTCATCGGCATGCCCTCCGGCTCGCCCGTCACCGACATGATCCCTCCCATGCCCTGTGCGAGGAAATCGTAACCCGCCCGGTCCCGGTAGGGCCCGGTGTGACCGAAACCGGTGATCGAGCAGTAGACCAGTCCCGGGAAGCTGTCGCGCAAATCGTCGTATCCCAGGCTGTAGCGGCCGAGCGCGCCGTAGCGGAAGTTCTCGATCAGTACGTCGCAGCGCGCGAGCATGCGACGGATCAGCGCTTGGCCCTCCGGGCGCGCGATGTCGACGGCGACCGAGCGCTTGTTGCGGTTGGCGGAGAGGTAGAACGTGCTTTCTTCGGTGTCGTTGCCGTCCGCGTCCTTGACGAAGGGAGGGCCCCATGTCCGCGTGTCGTCTCCCGCACCGGGCTTTTCTATCTTTATGACATCCGCGCCGTAGTCGCCGAGCAACTGCGTACAAATCGGTCCTGCGAGG
Organism: Alphaproteobacteria bacterium; assembly: GCA_038148075.1. Classification (GTDB taxonomy): domain Bacteria; phylum Pseudomonadota; class Alphaproteobacteria; order MPNO01; family UBA830; genus JAYQUR01. The sequence goes on from JAYQUR010000308.1 coordinate 4,038, forward strand.
ATGCGCGAGAGGTCGAGGATGCGTATCCCCGAAAGAGGGCCGGTCATGCGGTTCTCTTCATGTCGCCGCCGTCACTCCGCGGCCTGCTGCGGCTTGGCGATCGTTTCCTCGGGCGAGCGCTTATCCATCTGGAAGACCGTGGAACTGTCGACCCAACAGTAATCCTTGTAGCCGAGCCGGGCGATAGGCCGGATGCGGTCGATGTCCAGCAGTCCGTTTTCGTCGATGACGGAATCGTCGACATGGACGCCTACGACACGGCCGAACACGACATGATGGATGTGCGACGGCACGTTGCCGGGCAGTACAACGATTTCGTGCAGTTTGCATT
>JAYQUR010000309.1:0-4360 GCA_038148075.1 Alphaproteobacteria bacterium
CCCGGTACATCCAGAGGTTCGAGAGCACGCGCTCGATGAAAATGCGGGTTTCGCGCGCGGGGATGCTTTCGATGAACATCAGCGCATCGGCATAGTCGTTGCGTTCGGCGCGCCGCTGCCATTTCTTGAGGTTTCCCGGGCCGCCGTTATAGGCCGCCGCGACCAGAAGAAGATCGCCCTTGATGTGGTCGTTTTCCATCAGGTGCAGGATGTATTTCTGGCCGAGCGACATGTTGAGCGCGGGATCGTATAGCTGGTTGCGTTTGCGGCCGCGGAAACGTTGCTGGGCGATGAAGCCCGCCGTTGCCGGCATGAGTTGCATCAGGCCCCGGGCGCCCGCCGAACTTTTCGCGCGGGCGTTGAATGCCGATTCCTGGCGCATGAACGCAAATACCAGTGCCCGGTCCACCGTAAAGCCTTCCTTCGGCTTCCAGTTCGGGACCGGATAGAGCGCGGGCGTGCGAGCCGGGCTCTCGCTGTCCGGAAGCGCAAGTCCCGCCCGTAGCGACACCATCGGCAGAGATTCGCGTTCTGCGATCGCGATCAGCGCCGCGGTCAGCTTCGGATCGCCGTTGTGAGCGAGGAAGCGAAGTTCGCGCTCCGCCCGTCCCGTCGCTCCCGCCTCGAGGAGGGCCAGCGCCCGGCGCCCTGCCGCGAGATCCGTCACCATCGTCAGCCGTTCCGGCGTCAGGCTCGACTGCGTCCAGTCGAACGGCGACGCTTCGCCGAGCCAGCGGCGCGCGATGATGCCGTAGAACGTATGCGGTTGTTCTGCCGCAACTTGCAGGAAGCGGTTAACCCGTTCCGGGCGTTTGCCCGTCATGTTCGAACGCGCGGCCCAGAACGCGGCACCGGCCCGGTCCCAGCCGCTGACTTCGCGGGAGGTCGCGATCGCCTCGAAGTGATCGGCGGCCGCAACGTAGTTCCCCAGTCGGAAGGCGGAAAGCCCGGCAATCCAGTGAGCATAGGGGAGTTTCGCCCCGGCCCGATTGGCGGCGATGCTCGCCTGCCGATACGCGATCTTGCTGTCGCCGTGGAAGAACCAGCCGGAAGCGACGAGAGTCCGGGCCAGTTCCAGCCCGGTCGAGCCAAGATTGCGGGCAACGTCCGTTCGGGAAATGTACTTGCCGGCGGAGGTCAGCTGGCGCCGCCAGACCATGCGCCGCACCTGCGAGACGATGCGTTTCTCGACCGCTCGCACCGGCCGATATCCGCTGTGCTCGATGATTGCGGCGGTTTCGTAGGCGGGGAAGAAGCGCTTGTCCGGCCGGGCCGGCGCCCGCGCCTTGATCGGCTTGCGCATCCGCGCGAGCTTGTAGATGCGCCGTGCATCGGGATGATCGGCGTATTCCTTCATCCATGCGGCAAGTTCCCCGTAGCGGGAACGATAATGCGTCGGATGCAGGTAGCGCTGGGCCAGGACATGGCCCAGGAGAATCCTGTCGTCGAGCTTGCGGATGAGCCGGTCGGCGGTTCGCCAGTCGCCGCGTTCCTGGACATCGAAAATTTCGCTATATCTGGCGCGGTCTGCAGGCGACAGGATGTCGGGTAACTGTGCCGCGGCGCCCGCGCTCGGACCCGGCGCTGGGGCGTCCGACGCCGCAACCGGCGTCTGCCGCGCCGTCAGGGACACGACCGCAAGGCCGATCCCGAGCGCGCAGACAAGTCGTTGAATCTTCAATCTATTCCCCATCATGTGCGCGACTATTGGACGAGACGCGGTTAATTTTCGGTTATTTCGTTAATAAACGAACCGCGCCGCACCGGCAAGAAAGGTTAACGGCGGTCCGTCGCCGCCCTGCGGTCAGCCCGCAAGCTCGTCGAGACGACGGCGTATCTCGAGCAGGTCCTGCCAGGTTTCGCGCTTCTGCGCGGGTTGCCGCAAAAGGTAGGCGGGGTGCAGCAACGCCCGCGCCGGCACCGATTCGCCGGAGCCGGGTTCGTAGGTCAGCCAGCGGCCGCGCAGGCGCATGATGCCCTCCTGCCGGCGCAGCAGGGTCTTCGCCGCAGTCCCGCCGACGGGGACGATGATCTTGGGCCCCGCAAGGGCGATGTGGCGTTCGAGAAACGGCAGGCACGCTGCGATTTCGGCGTCGGTAGGATTGCGGTTTCCCGGCGGGCGCCACGGGAGGATGTTGCTGATATAGGCTTGCGTCCGGTCGAGACCGATCGCTTCCAGCATCTTGTCGAGCAGCCGGCCCGCGGGCCCGACGAAGGGCAGGCCCTGACGGTCTTCTTCTGCGCCGGGCGCTTCGCCGACGAACATCAGTTCGGCATCGGGATTGCCGTCCGCGAATACGAAGTTCGTCGCCGTTTCCTTCAGCGGGCAGCCGTCGAACGCCTCGAACGCGTCGCGCAGTTCGTCGAGTGTCGCGGCGGCGCCGGCTATTTCCTGGGCGGTCAGGACCGCGGCGGAACGGGACTGCAGCGGCGTCGCCGGGATCGGGGAAGCGACGGGGGCGAGGGCGCGTTGCGTCTCGGCGACAACGCGCGGCGCCGGTGCCGCCGGACTGCCCCGGTCGCCGGCAGCGGGCCGAGGCGGCGCGGCTTCCGCCGCCGCGAAGCGGTCGACCGGCCGATCGCCGATCGTCTCGTCGGCGCCGGCATCGATGCACCACGCCAGCAGCGCGCGCGTTGCGCGGCCCGGATCGGCGGCCTGTCGGTTGGAATCGTTCATGGTCCGAGCCTACCCGAATCCGGCATTTGTGGATATGCGGGAGCGCTGTGCTATACACGTGAAAGGCAAATACGGAGCGCGACATGGAACGGGAATCGATGGAATTCGACGTCGTGATCGTCGGCGCCGGGCCGTCCGGGCTCGCCGCCGCGATCAGGCTGCGCCAGCTTGCCGAGGAGACAGGGCGCGATATTTCCGTCTGCGTTCTCGAAAAGGGCTCCGAGGCGGGCGCCCACATCCTGTCAGGTGCGGTGATGGAACCGCGCGCGCTGGCCGAACTGTTTCCCGACTGGCAGGAGAGGGGGGCGCCGCTCAACACGCCGGTGGCGACGGACCGGTTTCAGTTGCTGACGAAATCCGGCGCGATCACGCTGCCGACGCCGCCGCAGATGAGAAACCACGGCAATTACATCGTCAGCCTCGGCAATGTCTGCCGGTGGCTTGCCGAACAGGCCGAGGCAATGGGCGTCGAAGTGTTCCCCGGCTTCGCGGCGGCGGAGCTTCTGTACCGGGAAGACGGCAGCGTGAAGGGTGTCGCGACCGGCGACATGGGCATCGGAAAGGACGGCGAGCAGACGGCGAACTATCAGCCGGGCTACGAGCTGCACGCCAGGCAGACGATCTTCGCCGAGGGCTGCCGCGGATCCCTGACCAAAACCCTGTTCGAAAAATTCGGCCTTCGCGACGGGATCGACCCGCAGACCTATGGCATCGGAATCAAGGAGCTGTGGGAGATCGATCCCGGTAAGCACCAGCCGGGCCGTGTCGTCCACACCATCGGTTGGCCGCTCGACAGCTCGACCTATGGCGGCTCGTTCCTCTATCACCTCGAAGACAACCAGGTCGCGGTCGGTTTCGTCGTCGGGCTCGATTACGCCAACCCGCACCTAAGCCCGTTCGAGGAGTTCCAGCGCTTCAAGACGCACCCGGCCGTGCGGTCGACGTTCGAGGGCGGACGGCGGATTGCCTACGGCGCGAGGGCGATCAACGAGGGCGGGTTCCAGTCGGTGCCGAAGCTCACCTTCCCCGGCGGCGCCCTTGTCGGGTGCGCGGCAGGGTTTCTGAACGTTCCCAAGATCAAGGGCAGCCATACCGCGATGAAATCCGGCATGCTTGCCGCCGAAGCCGTGTTCGAGGCGCTCGGCTCCGATGACGGCCCCGCCGAGGCCGCGGCATACGAAACGGCATTGAAGGCAAGCTGGGTCTGGGACGAATTGCGGCGCGTCCGGAACATCCGGCCGTCCTTCCGCCGGGGGCTTTGGGCCGGGCTTATTTACTCCGCCATCGATACCTATCTGTTCCGGGGCCGCGCGCCGTGGACGTTCCGGCAGCACGCGGATCACGACCGCCTTCGGAAGGCCGCGGATGCCCCCAGGATCGAATATCCGAAGCCGGACAACGAAGTGAGCTTCGACCGCCTTTCCTCGGTATTCATCTCCAACACCAATCACGAGGAAGACCAGCCGGCGCATCTCAAGCTGGCCGATCCCGACAAGGCGATCAGCGTCAATCTCGAGCTCTACGACGCGCCGGAGCAGCGCTACTGCCCCGCCGGCGTCTACGAGATCGTCCGCGAGGACGACGGCTCCAATCCGCGACTGCAGATCAATGCCCAGAACTGCGTGCACTGCAAAACCTGCGACATCAAGGACCCGACCCAGAACATCACCTGGGTGCCGCCCG
>JAYQUR010000310.1:0-4360 GCA_038148075.1 Alphaproteobacteria bacterium
ATCAAGCGGCGCGCGCCTCGATGACCTTCTGGTGCGCGTCCTCGAACAGATACGTGCCCTGCAGATATTCGCGCATCGCTTCCTTGTCCTTGTCGGCGACGGGCTTGAAGGGCGGATAGGGATTGCCGAGCGGCAGCCCGACGATCTCCATCGCTGCCTTCAGCGCGGGTGCGAGCCCGTAGCCCATCCACCGCGCCGGCCACAAGGCGAACTGCCGCTGGAGCCGCGCCGCTTCGGCGTGATCGCCGGCGTTGAACGCCTTGATGATCGCGTTCGCGATAAAGGCGCCCGGCGGCGGCATCGTCGCGCCAGAGCCGCCGAGCTGGATCGACGCCAGCAGCATCTGCATCGTCGTGAAATACTGCGCATGCCCGCCGTGATCGATCTCCTCGATCAGGCGGGAAACGCGCGCCAGATCGCGCGAGCTTTCCTTGACGTATTTGATCCGGTCCAGCTTCGCGAGCTCGAGCGTCCACGCCGGATTGACGTCGGCGCCGGGACCGGGATTTAGATACAGCATGATCGGCATCGACGTCTCGGCGATGATCGCGTTGTAGTAGGCCATCAGGTCGTCGAGCGTCGGCGCGCCGCCGAACGGCCGAAGCGGCGCGAGCACCTGGAGGCCATGGGCGCCGAGATCGCTCGCCAGGCCGGCCAGTTCGATCGCGGTGTTCACGTTCGCATGCGAGATGCCGACCACCACCGGCACGCGCCCGTCGACGAATTCGACCGTGCGCCGGATCAGTTCCTTGCGCTCCTCGTAGGAGAGGAAGTGATACTCGGTGGTCTCGACCCCGGCGGCGGAGACCATCATCGCGCCGCAATCCTCGACGATGTAGTCGACCTCGCGCTTCAGCACGTCGTAGTCGACGGAAAGATCGTCCCTGAACGGCGTCAGCGGGGGAACGACAAGGCCGGGTGTCTGCATGGAATGCCTCTCTGCGCTTGGATTTCTGTCAATTCGGTGCCGGTCGGGCCATGTTATCACTTTTTCGCCGCCTGAAAACGGCGCCCGGCGCACGCCGGCATGCGGATTTTGCACCTGTCCGGTGACGAGTCGCCGGGGGGCATGCTACGTCCCCTTAATGATCGAACTGGCGCATACCGGCTTCGGCGATCGCGGTCGTCCCCTCGTCATCCTGCACGGGCTGTTCGGCTCGGGCCGCAACTGGACCGGCATCGCGAAGACGCTTGCCCCGACGCACCGCGTCTTCGCGCTAGATCTCCGCAATCACGGCGCGTCGCCACGCGCGGCGACCATGACCTACACGGAGATGGCCGCCGACGTCGCCGGTTTCATCAAAGCCAACGGCATCGAGGGGCCGATCGTCTTGGGCCATTCGATGGGCGGCAAGGTCGCAATGCAGCTCGCCCTCGAACGGCCGGAAATACCCGCCGGACTGATCGTCGTCGACATCGCGCCGGTCACCTACGGCCACGACATGATGGACTACATCGCGGCGATGCAGATGCTCGACCTGTCGGGCAACATGCGGCGAGCCGAGCTCGAGGAAGAGTTGCACGGCAAGGTCGGGGATCCCGGCATCACGGCCTTCCTAATGAGCAATCTCGAACGCGCCAACGGCGGTTTTCAGTGGCGCATCAACCTGACCGCCATCGCGGCGGGAATGAGCGGAATCGCGGGTTTCAGCCCGCCGACCGGCGCCACCTACGACGGCCCCGCCGCTTTCATCGCGGGAGAACGCTCCGCCTATATCCGCGACAGCCACAAGGCAAGGATTTCGGAACTGTTCCCCAAGGCGCGGACGGTGACGATCAAGGATGCCGGGCACTGGGTGCATGCAGACCGGCCGGAAGCGTTTCTGAAAACGGTTCAGGCATTTCTGGGGGCGATCGGTTGATATATCCCGGGCCTATTTTTTCCACTGCCCCTTGTCGAGCAGGTAGTCGGCGAGGATTCTGCTTCCCTCTATCGAAAAATGTACATCCGAGCCCGGCCCGAACAACCTTGGGGCGGGCGTACCGGCCGCGCGCACCGCGTCCTGCGCGTCGAGGACCACCGCCCCCGCTGCACGAGCGACCACCGCACCGGCAAGCGATACCCGCATCGCCGCGGATTGCCGCCTGAAGTTGTCTGCGGCCGCCGCCGAGGGGAAATCGCGCCCGATCGCCTGGACGACGAAAACGGGCTTTGCGCCGGCCTTCCGGATCAGCCGGATAAAATCCCCGAGGACGAGATCGTAGTTCCGCTGGATAGCGGGATCGAACGGTGCGGCATGGACATCCATCTCGCCGTCCTCGGGCTTCGAGAGCGGCACCAGCAGACGGAAATGGACGAGCTTGTAGAGCAGGCTGTTGCGGAACAGGAAATTCGCCTTCATCAGGTGGTTGTCGATCGCGCCGTGCCGGCCCTGCGCCAGCTCGGCCGCGAGATCGACGCCGCTCAGCGTCTTCAGCCGGTTATGGTTCGACCACTCGTTGATGCCGGCGTAAAGGATCACGTAATCGGGCTTCAGCCGTTCGAGCTCGCGGCGCGCCCGCACGATGGCGTGGCCCAGCGACCAGATTACATCGCCCGCGTTGAGGACCTCCGCACCGGCGAACCCGCCGTCGCGCAATCGTTTCTCGAGCAGCGCCGGCCATGACTGCGCCATCGTCACGTTGTAGCTGAAGGTCGTCGAGCCCCCGTAGGCGACGATCCGCAACTGGCCCGCGGGGCGGTCGATCAGCGTCGCGTCGGCGCGCTGGAAGGCGAGATTGTTGAACTCGCGGGCCGTGTTGTAGGTATCCGGCGCAAGTATGCCGCCGAGCTCGGAATCGCCCTTGTAGATGCCGTAGGTCTTGCCCGGCACGCCGTGGCGGAACCAAATCCAAACCTGCCCCGCCAGTTCCGCAGCGACCAGCAGGAGGATCGGCAACAGGCATAGAAAGACAACGAACTTGATCTCGCGGCGCTCGATCACGGCCGACTACTCTCCGCGCGGCAGCTTCAGCTCGTCGAGCGGCGGCAGTCCGTAGGCGTCCCAGTTGTCCGCGACCTCGCGCATTTTCTCGAGCGGGGGCAGAGAGATCGCCGGGTAGTCCCACTTGCGCGTCGCATCGATCACCATCTTGGCGCCGCCGATATCGGCCTGCGTCTTCCCGGGCTCGAACGAGGACGGGTCGAGCTCGACCGAGGCGGTGCCGGGGATCAGCTTGATATCCTTGTCGGGACGTACCCGCCACGCCATCACCCAGTCGCGCATGAACGGATCGTTGATGTCGATGTCGTCGTCGCAGATCACGATCCACTTGAAGTAGCTCATGCCGAAATGGCCCATCGTGCCGAACGCCGTCTGGTCGACATGGCCCGAATACATCTTCTTCATGCTGATCCACAGCGTCGCCGTGCCGCCGCCGGCTTCGAGCACGTGGACGTCGTGGATGCCGGGAAGATTGAGGTCCTCGCTCAGGTGCTTCTTCAGACCCGCTTCGAGCAGCGCCCGCTTGATCATCGAGGATTCCGACGGCGGGAACTGGCTGATCACGCCCATGACGATGGGATCCTTGCGGTGCGTGATGCATTTGACGCGGAACACCGGCCCTTCGCGGCCGCCGGCCATGTAGCCGGTGAACTCGCCGAACGGGCCCTCGGGCTCGGTGTGGTCCATCAGCACCTCGCCCTCGATGACGATTTCGGCGTGCGCCGGAACCTCGAGATCGATGGTCTCGCATTTGACGAGCTCGATCGCCTCGCCGCGGATGCCGCCCGCGACCGCGAGCTCGTCCGCGCCGTAGCGCGCCGGCGCGACGAGATACTGGACCGGATCGCCGCCGATGAAGATCGCCGCCGGCATGTGCTCGCCGCGCTGCTTCCATTTCTCGTGGTGGATCGCACCGCCGCGATCGGGCGCGCCGAACAGGATGCCGGTCGTGTTCTTGTCTTTCACCTGGCAGCGCCGGATGCCGATATTGCGCCGGCCGGTATCGGGGTCCTTGGTGACCCAGAGCGGCGTGAGATACGGCCCAGCGTCCTTTTCCGGCGTCCAGATCGGCACCGGCAGTTTGGTGAGGTCGACGTCGTCGCCTTTGACGATCACTTCCTTGCATGGGCCAGTATCGACGATCACCGGCTCGATCGGCGCGTTCATGCCGGACGTCACGCGCTCGTGGATGGCCTCGAGCGAGTTGTCGCAGCCGAGCGCCGTCGCGATCATCTTCCGCGACGCCGCCACGACCCCGCCGACGATCCGGCCGCCCTCATGCCCCTTGATGTTGCGGAAACCGATGCCGTAGCGATTATCCTCTTCCGTCGCGCGGAAGATCATGCGGAGGACGGCACCGACCTCCCAGTCCTTGTCGACTTCCTTGTCGACCCATTTGAACATGCCCTGCTGCTCCAGCACCTGCAGCCAGGGAC
>JAYQUR010000311.1:0-4341 GCA_038148075.1 Alphaproteobacteria bacterium
GTCGCGCTGATTGTCGGTCTCGGCGTCTCGCTGTTTCAGGCCCTGACGCAAATCAAGGAAATGACGCTCGCCTTCGTGCCCAAGATCGTCGTGATCTTCTGCGCGGTGCTGATCCTGCTGCCGTTAATGATGGCGACCCTCAACGGCTTCATGACCGAGATCGTCGACAAGATCGTTTCGCTGGGCTGACCGGTGCTCGACGATCTCGTCGCCGCGGACGTCTACTCGATCGCACTCGTATTCTGCCGCATCGGCGCGGCGATGATGCTGCTCCCGGGGTTTGCGGAGAGCTTCGTCAGCCCGCGCATTCGCCTGATGATCGCGCTGGCGCTCAGCGTTGTGGTAACGCCGGTCGTCGCCGAGACGCTGCCGCCACTGCCATCGGGCGTGTTTAACGGCTTCGTACTCATCGTCGGCGAGATCGTCATCGGCGTCTTCATGGGCGCCATGGTGCGCTTCTTCGTTTCCGCGCTTCATATCGCCGGCGTCGTCATCGGCTTCCAGACCGGTCTCGCGAACGCGTCGTTCTTCGATCCGTCCAACGCGCAACAGGGCTCCGTCATCGCCGCGTTCCTCAACCTGGTCGGCATCTTCATGATCTTCGTTTCGGACCTTCATCATCTGATGCTGATGTCCATCGCCGACAGCTACACGGTCTTCCGGCCGGGCGCGCCGCTTCCGCTGGGCGATTTTTCGCAGTCCGTCATCCGCGTGCTGTCCGACAGCTTCGTCCTCGGCATCCAGTTCGCCGCGCCGTTCATCGTGGTGGGTACGATCTTCTATGCCGGCCTCGGTCTTCTCGGCCGCCTGATGCCGCAGGTGCAGGTGTTCTTCATCGCCATGCCGCTGCAGATCATGCTCGCGTTCTTCATCATGGCGTTGACCCTGTCGGCGGGCATGCTGTGGTTCCTGTCCCGCTTCCAGGAATCGCTGCTGCGCCTCACCGGCCAGGGATAGGGGGCGCGATGGCGGACAATACAGACGACTCCCAAAAAACAGAGGAACCGACCCAAAAGAAACTCGACGACGCGCGCGAGAAGGGCCAGGTTCCGAATTCCCGCGAGGTCAATCACTGGTTCATGATCCTGGCAGGCACGATCATCGTCGCGATGGTTTCGCCCGGCCTGTCGACAGGGTTGAAGAACGTCCTCGGACGTTACCTGGAGTTCGCCCACGCGATCCCGATATCCGAGAACACGCTGCGCGATATCATTGCAAAGCTCGCAAACGACGTGGCCTTCCTGCTTATCCTGCCGGTGTTGCTTCTCGTCGTCGCGGCGTTCGCCACCGGCATGGTCCAGAGCGGAATCATGATGGCCACCGACCGGATCGTGCCGAAACTCGAGCGCGTCTCGCCTATGCAGGGATTGAAGCGCCTGTTCTCTTTCAAGTCCCTTGCCGAGTTTCTGAAGGGGGTTGCCAAGATCACCATCGTCGGCGTCGTGGCCACGATGCTGATGCTGCCGTCGTTCGGCGGGATCGAACAACTCATGCGGATGGAGATCGCCGTCCTCCCCGAGCTTTTGCGGGCGCTCGCCACCAAGCTGATGATCGGGGTGCTGGCGATCGTCGCCGTGATCGCCATCATCGATTTCCTGTACCAGAAATTCGAGTTCATGAAGCAGATGCGGATGAGCCGACAGGAAATCAAGGACGAGATGAAGCAGTCCGAAGGCGATCCGATGGTCAAGCAGCGGCTGCGGCAGATCCGCCAGGAGCGAGCGCGTCAGCGCATGTCCGCTGCTGTGCCGCAGGCCTCCGTCGTCGTCACCAACCCGACCCATTTCGCCGTCGCACTCAAGTACGAGTTCGGCGAGATGGATACGCCGGTCCTCGTCGCCAAGGGCCAGGATTTCATGGCCAAGCAGATTCGCGAGATCGCCGAAGCGAACGATGTTCCCATCGTCGAGAATCCGCCCGTCGCGCGGGCCATCTATGCCGGCGTCGAGGTCGATCAGCAGATCCCGTCCGAGCACTTCAAGGCGGTCGCCGAGATCATCGGCTACGTGATGCGGCTCAAAGGCAAGATGCCGCCCGGCAACTGATCTTTCCCGCCGCCGCCCCGATGCCGATGTTGCAGCGCACAAATCGCCTTGGATTCGGTGCGGCGCGATGCGAAACTGTGTCCGCTAAAATTATCGAACCGGAATACAGGGAAGCATTCTATGAAAAAGCTACTGGCAGGAATTGCCGCGGCGGCGATCGCGGTTTGCGTCGGCGGTGCGGCCAAAGCGCAGATGAAGGTCGGCTTCGTATACGTCGGACCCATCGGCGATCACGGCTGGTCCTACCAGCACGATCAGGGACGTCTCGCGCTCGAAAAGCATTTCGGCGGCAAGGTGAAAACCACCTATGTCGAGAACGTCGCCGAAGGCGCGGATGCCGAGCGGGTCATCCGCCAGCTCGCCCGAACGGGTCACGACGTGATCTTCACGACCTCTTTCGGTTTCATGAACCCGACCGCCAAGGTCGCCAAGCAGTTCCCCAAAATCGTGTTCGAACACGCGACCGGCTACAAGCGGTCCAAGAACCTCGGAACCTATCTGTCGGTCACCTACGAAGGCCGCTACGTCTCCGGCTTCGTTGCCGGGCATATGTCGAAGACCGGGAAAGTGGGCTACATCGCCTCCTTCCCGATCCCGGAAGTCGTGCGCGACATCAATGCCGTCATGCTCGGCATGCAGCGCGTCAATCCGAAGGCCGAGCTGGTCGTCATCTGGGTAAACACGTGGTTCGATCCGGGCAAGGAGCGTTCGACCGCCGAAGTCATGATGGATCAGGGCGTCGACGTTATCATCCAGCACACCGACAGCCCGGCAGCGATGCAGGCGGCCGAAGCGCGCGGCCGCTACGCCGTCGGTCAGGCCTCCGACATGGAGCATTTCGGGCCGAAGGCGCACCTTCTCTCCGTCGTGAACGACTGGTCGAACCACTATATCAAGACGGTCCAGCAGGTCATGGACGGCACCTGGGCGTCCAAGGATTACTGGGGCGGCATGAAGGACGACGTGATCCGCATTCCGGGCTTCAACAAGGCGATCCCCGAGAACGTGGTCGCCGAGGCGAAGAAGATCATGGCCGGTATCAAGGACGGCAGCTTCCATCCGTTCGCCGGGCCGATCCGCGACCAGTCGGGCAAGGTCCGCGTGCCTGAGGGCAAGCGCATGACCAACGCCGAGCTCGCCGGCATGAACTGGTACGTGCAGGGCCTCAAGGGCTCTCTGCCCAAGTAGCGGGACGATCCGCCGGGCGCACGATAGCGCCCGGCGGTCCCTTTCGAGATGTCCGAGCTTTTTCCGAAAGACGACTGGTACGCTGTCGGCGGGTCTGCGGATCTCGGCCCCGGAGAGGTGATGCCCGTCCGCCTGTTCGGCGAGGAGCGCGTCGCCTGGCGCGTCGCGGACGGTGTCGCGCATGTCTGGCACAACCGGTGTCTCCACCGCGGCATGCGGCTTCACCTCGGGTTCGTCGACGGCGACCGGCTCGCCTGCCGCTATCACGGCTGGCGGTTCGACGGCGACGGGCGATGCGTCCGGATTCCGGCACACCCTGATATGACGCCGCCCGCTGATTTCTGCATCCGTGCGGCGACTGCGATGGAGGCGGGAGGCCTGATCTGGGCGACGTTGGGGGTCTCCGGGCGGCCCGAAACGATCTCGGCAGACGGGGATGCCGCCTTCGTTTGCACAGTCGCCGTTCAGGCGCCGGCGGCAAGATTCGTCGATGTCCTGCAGGAGATCGCCGAAGGAGCGTTGGAGTCGTCCGGCACCGGCCTGTACGAGGCGTCGTCCGACGGATACCGCATCCTGTTTGCCGTGCAGCCCGTGCTGGCCGACAAATGCCAGGTGCATGTCCGTGTCCGCAGCGCCGGGGCGGCCGAAGAGCGCAAACGCGTCGCGGCACGCGTTCGGCGGCTGAGACGCCTCGCGGAGGAGAAACGAGCATGACGGACATCGATCCCGTTGCGTTGAACGAATGGTATGTCGTCGGTGCTGTCATTCAGACGCCGCCGGGCGCGCCGCGCGAAACGCGCCTGCTCGGCTCCGATATCGTCGTCGAGCGGGACGCCTCGGATAATGTCCGGGTGTTCGAACGCAATGGCGACGGCAGCCGCGGCGCCGAACATCCGGCGATGGATCTTTACGGCCATGTCTGGACGACGCTCGGCGAGCCGGTCCGGCCGCCGCTCGACATGCCCGAGTTCAAGGAGGAAGGCCGGCGCCTGATCGCCTGCGGCGATGTTCGCGTGCGCACGTCGCCTCTTCGCATCGTCGAGAACTTTCTCGACATGTCGCATTTTCCCTACGTGCACACCGGCGTACTCGGCGATGAGCCGGGCAC
>JAYQUR010000312.1:0-4339 GCA_038148075.1 Alphaproteobacteria bacterium
GGGCCGCTGCGTCCCGGATGCCGGGGATTCTGCATCATTCGCTCCACCGAGCAAGACCGGGACCGAGACGGAAGCCGAGATCGGGGGGAAACCGCCCGAAACGCTTGAATCCGACGCCGGAACCGACTATAAACCGCGCCCTCAAGAGCAGCGGTCCGGCCTGAAGGGCATGCCGGGGCCGCTTTGACGACGTCAGGCGCCACTCCCCCGGGAGAGCGCCGAACAAAAGGAGACGGAAATGCCCAAGCTCAAGACGAAGAGCAGCGCGCGGAAGCGATTCCGCCTGACCTCGAGCGGCAAAGTCAAAGCCAACTTCGCCAAGAAACGCCACAACCTCCGCAAGCGCACGCAGAAGATGAAGCGCAAGGCTCGCGGTACGCAGATTCTGGTCAAGGCCGACGAGCGTATCGTGAAGTCCTACATGCCGTACGATAGCTGAGGGAGGGCTGAGACATGGCACGAGTGAAACGCGGCGTTACCACGCACGCACGCCACAAGAAGGTCCTCAAGAAGGCGAAGGGCTACCGCGGCCGGAATTCGAAGGTTTTCCGCGTCGCCGTCGAGAAGGTCGAAAAGGCCGGGCAGTATGCCTATCGCGACCGGCGCACCAAGAAGCGCAACTTCCGGGCGCTGTGGATCCAGCGGATCAATGCCGGCGCGCGCCTCCACGGCCTGACCTATTCGCAGTTCATGAACGGGCTGAACAAGGCCGGCATCGAGCTCGATCGCAAGGTTCTTGCGGATCTTGCGGCGCGCGAGCCGGAGGCGTTCGGTACGGTCGTGGAACAGGCGAAGGCCGCCCTCGGCAACGCCGGCTGATCGCAGCCGGCCCTTCTTAACCGGGAAGTTCGGGGCGGCCGCCGAAAGGCGGGCGACGGATCGTCTATGGAAGATCTCGACCAACTGAAGACCGACCTGCTGGGGCAGGTGGAGGCTGCCGACCTGGCAGCGCTCGAGGCGTTGCGCGTCTCCGCGCTCGGCAAGTCCGGGACCATCACGGAGATGATGAAGGGCATCGGAAAGCTGCCCGGCGACCAGCGCCGTGAGGCGGGCCAGAAGCTCAATCAGGTCAAGAACGCGGTTTCCGACGCCATCGACGCCCGCAAGACCGGGCTCGAAGCCGCTGCGCTCGAACAGAGCCTCGCCGAGGACCGCATCGATGTGACGTTGCCGGTGCGGCCGGAGGCGCAGGGCCGAATCCATCCGATCAGCCAGACCATCGACGAGATGGTCGCGATCTTCTGCGAGATGGGCTTCACGGTCGCGGAAGGCCCGCACATCGAATCCGACTTCAACAACTTCACGGCGCTCAATATTCCGCCGGAGCATCCGGCGCGGCAGGACCACGACACGTTCTACCTGCCGCCCGGCGCGGACGGCGAGCGCAAGGTGCTAAGGACGCACACCTCGCCCGTCCAGATTCGGACGATGCTGGCCGAGAAGCCGCCGATCCGTATCGTCGTGCCGGGGCGCACGTTCCGTGCCGACCACGATGCGACCCATTCGCCGATGTTCCACCAGATCGAGGCGCTGGTGATCGACGAGGCGACGCATATGGGGCACCTCAAGGGCTGCCTGATCGAATTCTGCCGCGCCTTCTTCGACGTCGACGACCTGCCGGTGCGCTTCCGCCCGTCCTATTTCCCGTTCACCGAGCCCTCTGCCGAGGTCGATATCGGGTGTTCGCGCGAGGGCGGCGGGCTCACGATCGGCGCCGGTGCCGACTGGCTCGAGATTCTCGGCTGCGGTATGGTCAATCCGCATGTGCTGGAGAACTGCGGTATCGATTCCACGAAATACCAGGGCTTCGCCTTCGGCATGGGGATCGAGCGCGCGGCGATGCTGAAGTTCGGCATTCCCGATCTCCGAACCTTCTATGAGTCCGACATCCGCTGGCTGAAGCATTACGGCTTCGTGCCGCTCGACGTGCCCAACGTCGCGGCCGGACTGGGATGAGGGCGGCGCGATGAAATTCACCTTCGCCTGGCTCAGGGAGCATCTGGAGACTGACCGCTCGCTCGACGAGATCGTAGACAAGCTGTCGATGATCGGCCTCGAGGTCGAGGGCGTCGAGGACCGCGCGGCGGCGCTCGCCGGATTCCGCGTGGCGCATGTCGTTTCCGCGGAAAAGCATCCCGATGCCGACCGGCTCCGGGTCTGCATGGTCGATTACGGCGACGGCGCCCCGGTGCAGGTAGTCTGCGGCGCGCCTAACGCGCGCGCGGGCATGAAGGGCGTATTCGCGTCGTTGGGCTCGTATATCCCGGGAACCGGAATAACCCTCAAGAAAAGCAAGATCCGCGGCCAGGAATCCAACGGCATGCTGCTCTCCGAGCGCGAGATGGGCCTGTCCGACGACCACGAGGGCATCGTCGAACTGCCCGAGGATACCGAGGTCGGCATGGCCGCGGTTGAGGCGATGGGGCTCAACGATCCGGTGATCGAGATCGGCCTGACGCCCAACCGGCAGGACTGCGCGGGCATTCGCGGCATCGCCCGCGATCTGGCGGCCGCCGGGCTCGGTACGCTCAAGCCGCTCGACGCGCCGGAGACGAAGGGGAGTTTCGATCCGCCCATCAAATGGCGGCGCGACCTGCCGGCCGATGCTGGCGACGCCGGCGACGCCTGTCCGATGGTGGTCGGGCGCTATTTCCGCGGCGTGAAGAACGGCCCCAGCCCGCAGTGGCTGCAGGACCGGCTGCGCGCCATCGGCCTGCGGCCGATCTCGGCGCTGGTCGACATCACCAACTACGTGACCTTCGATCTGGCGCGGCCGCTCCACGTCTT
The DNA here is from genome assembly GCA_038148075.1 of Alphaproteobacteria bacterium. GTDB lineage: Bacteria > Pseudomonadota > Alphaproteobacteria > MPNO01 > UBA830 > JAYQUR01. The sequence goes on from JAYQUR010000312.1 coordinate 2,788, forward strand.
CGACGCCGACAAGGTCAAGGGCGACGTGACGATGCGTTTCGCCAGGCCCAGTGAGAAGCTCCTCGCACTCGACGGCGACGAGTACGAGCTTGCCGACGGCATGACGGTAATCGCGGACGACAACGGCGTCGAGGCGATCGGCGGCATCATGGGGGGCGAGGTTTCCGGCGTGACCGGGGAGACGACGAACGTCTTCCTCGAGGTCGCGCTGTTCGACCCGGTGCGCACCGCGACGACGGGCCGCGCGCTCGGCATCATGTCCGACGCGCGTTACCGGTTCGAGCGCGGCGTCGATCCCGAAAGCGCCTGGTGGGGCGCGCATGTCGCGACCCGCATGATCCTCGATCTGTGCGGCGGCGAGGCGTCCGAGCTGACCGTTGCGGGCGAGATGCCCGACTGGCGGCGCGAGGTCGTCCTGCGCAAGGCCCGGGTCGCCACGCTCGGCGGGCTGGACGTCCCCGCGGACGAACAGATCCGGATTCTTGTCGATCTCGGTTTCGACCCCGCGGACGAGGGCGAGACGATCCGCGCGCAGGTGCCGTCCTGGCGCCAGGACATCGACGGAGAGGCCGATCTCGTCGAGGAGGTGCTGCGCATCCGGGGCTATGACGACATTCCCGTCGTGCCCATGACGCGGCCGTCGACCGTTGCGCAGCCCGCGTGGTCGGCGAGCCAGCGGCGCGAATCCGCCGCCCGGCGGACGCTCGCGGCGCGCGGCATGACCGAGGCGGTGACGTTTTCCTTCATGAAGCGCGAGACGGCGGAGCTGTTCGGCTTCGGCGGCGAGGCGCTGCGCGTCGACAACCCGATCTCGGCCGACCTCGACGCCATGCGCCCGTCGGTCCTGCCGAACCTGCTCGAAGCGGCGGGCCGCAACGCCGACCGCGGCTATGCCGACGTCGCGCTGTTCGAGGTCGGGCCGGAATATGCCGATGATACCGACGCAGGCCAGAAGATCGTCGCCGCCGGCATCCGGGTCGGCCGGACGGGCCCGCGCCACTGGGCGGAAGCGCCGCGCGCGCCCGATGCGTTCGACGCCAAGGCCGATGCGCTCGCCGTGCTGGACGCCGCCGGCGCGCCGGTCGCCAACCTGCAGGTGACGACGGACGCGCCGGACTGGTTCCACCCCGGCAGGTCAGGCGTCCTGCGCCTCGGGCCCAACATGCTCGCCGTGTTCGGCGATCTGCACCCGGCCATCCTGCGCGCCCTCGATATCGACGGGCCGGCCGTCGGCTTCGTCGTGGATCTGCAGAACGTGCCTGCGGCGAAGCCCAAAAAGGGCAAGTCGGGCGGCAATGCCGCGCGGCCGCTGCTGGAGCTGTCGCCGTTCCAGGCGGTCCATCGCGATTTCGCCTTCGTTGTCGATGCGAGCGTGGCTGCCGGGGACATCGTCCGCGCCGCCGGCAGCGCCGACCGCGACCTGATCGTCGACGTCGGCGTGTTCGACGTCTACGAGGGCGAGCATGTCGGTGAGGGCAAGAAATCCGTCGCCATCGCGGTGACGCTGCAGCCGACCGAGGCGACGCTCACCGACGAGCAGATCGACGCGGTT
>JAYQUR010000313.1:0-4332 GCA_038148075.1 Alphaproteobacteria bacterium
GTCTTGCTGAGGCTTTCCGCGATCATGCCGCGCATGACGCGAACCTTTACGTTGTCGGCAATCTCGAGAATGAGCTCGTTCTCGTTCGGAACGCGCGAAATCGTGCCGATCAGCCCGCCGTTCGTGACGATCTTGTCGCCGCGACGAAGATTGCCGAGCATCTCGCGATGCTCCTTGGCCTTTTTCTGCTGGGGCCGGATCAGCAGGAAATAGAAGACGACGAAGATAAGAACGAGCGGCAGAAGCCCCTCGATTCCGCCGAGGCCGCCCCCGCCGGAACCCTGTGCCCAGGCCGGTGAAATCAACATTTTGCGCTCCGCATTACCTGAAAGTCTGCGGAATATAACCGCCGCGCGTCGCCATGCAACCTATTACGGGCCGGGCAACGGCCCGTAAGCGCTTCCGGGCGAAGGCTTTTCCCGCATCGAGCCCCTGTGATAGGTTCCGCGCCGCCGCAACGGGGGAATGACCGGGAATGGAAGAATCCGAAACGCGCGACCTGCTGACGCGCATCGCGAACGCGCTGGAACGGCTGTCGCCAGACACATCGCCCGCCGACGTCCCGGAGGGCGCCGAAGCGTTCATCTGGCATGCGGACAGGGGCGCCCTCGAACCCGTCGAACGCGTAAACCGGCTCGATCTGGACCAACTCGTGGGCATAGAGCGATCCCGCGACACGCTGCTCGAAAACACGCGACGTTTCGCAGAGGGTTTTCCAGCCAACAACGCACTCCTCTGGGGGGCGCGCGGCATGGGCAAGAGCTCGCTCGTCAAGGCCGTGCACGGCACTGTTGCCGCCGAGACCAAGGGCGCGCTCGTGCTCGTCGAGATACATCGGGAGGATCTTGCCTCCCTGCCCCGCCTCCTCGGCCTGCTACGCCGCAATTCCCGACGCTTCATCCTGTTCTGCGACGATCTCTCCTTCGACGGCGACGACACGACCTACAAGTCGCTGAAGGCGATGCTCGAAGGCGGTATCGAAGGCCGCCCCGACAACGTGATTTTCTACGCGACCTCGAACCGCCGCCACCTGATGCCGCGCGACATGATCGAGAACGAACGCTCGACCGGCATCAATCCCGGCGAAGCGGTCGAGGAAAAGGTTTCTCTATCCGACCGGTTCGGCCTGTGGCTGGGGTTCCACAACTGCACGCAGGATACTTTTTTCGAGATCATCGACCGTTACGTAGAGCGGTACGGTCTCGAAGCGGACCGCGAGACGCTGCACGCCGAAGCGGTCGAATGGTCGATGACGCGCGGCGCCCGGTCCGGCCGAGTCGCCTGGCAATTCATTCAGGACGTCGCCGGGCGCCAGCGAAAGAACCTCGACTGAGTATTCTCCCGGACGCCGGTCTCCGCCGTCCGCCGGCCGAGATATTTTTCCGGATCGACCGCCCGGTTGCCGCGGCGCAGCTCGAAGTGGAGTTGCGGGGTATCGACGCTGCCCGTGCTGCCGACGCGCGAGATCACCTGCCCGCGCGAAACCCGGTCGCCGACATTGACGAGCAGCGTGTCGTTGTGCGCGTAGGCCGATATCCACCCGTCGTCGTGCTTCAGCAACAGCAGGTTTCCGAATCCGCGCAGTTCGTTCCCAGCATAGGCGACGACGCCGTTCTCGATCGCGCGGACCGGCGTGCCCCGCTTCGCGAGGATGTTGATGCCGTCGTTCTTCAGGCCTTTGCCGATACTGCCGAACCGGGCGATCGTCTTCCCGCTGACCGGCCAGATGAATCCCCGGCCGGAGCGGGACGGCGGAGGAATGGACGCGGTGGAGGGCGCACGCCGGACGGCAGGACGGCTTGGTGCGGGAGGAGCATCGGTTTCGGCGTCCGAAGCCGATGACGCCGCAGGCCGCGTCGCGGGACGGGGCACGCTCGATGCGGTTTGCGTCTCGGTCTGGGTCGGAGGCGGCGTCCGCGCGCTTGTCGACGGTATCGTCAGCGTTTGGCCCGGCCGCAGCCTGTAGGGCGGCTCGAGACCGTTCGCACGGACGAGCGCGCCCGGTTCCACCCGGTGGCGTTCCGCCACCGAATAGACGGTATCGCCCGACCTGACGACGTAGCCCCCCGCAGGCCCGCCCGGCAGGCGCAGCGTCTGGCCGGGGAAAATCGTATAGGGCGGCTCGAGCCGGTTCGCATCGATCAGTGCGCGCAGACCGACGGAGTTCCTGCGGGCAATGCGGTAAAGGGAATCGCCGTCCCGGACCGTCACCGTTCCGCCCGGCCCTTCGGCGGCGGGACCGGCCGTCGACCCGGCGCCTCCGTTGATCACCGGGGCCGGAATATTCGACCGGCCGCATGCGCCGAGACCCGCGGCAAGCACGGCCACGAAAAACAGTCTGATCGTTGTCCGGACGATGAGGGTCATCCGAACAATCTAGGGACGAGCAAAGTCCGCTTCAACGACGCGCTCATCCGTCATCGCCGATCAGGGGAACGAAGCGGACCGCCCAGAGCTTTTTCGTCTGGAACTCGCCGCTCTCGTCCTTGCGAATCTTGTAGAGGAACTGGTCGCGGGGCGTGTCGCCGATCGGCGCGATCAGAATGCCACCCGGACCGAGCTGGTCGAGAAGCGTTTGCGGCAGGTCGCGGGTCGCCGCCGCCGTCACGATGATGCGATCGAACGGCGCCTGTTCGGGCCATCCCTTGGTTCCGTCTCCCGCCCGCGTGGTGATGTTGCTGAGCCGCAGTTCCCGGAAACGGGCTTCCGCCTCTCGCAGCAACTCCCTGTGGCGTTCGACGGTGTAAAGCCGACGGCAAAGTTTCGACAGAACGGCAGCCTGGTAGCCGGATCCCGTGCCGATCTCGAGCACCTTCATCCGGTCGCCGACCTCCAGCTCCTGCGTCATGAAGGCGACGACCGAAGGCTGGCTTATCGTCTGGCCGCTGCCGATGGGAAGCGCCGTGTTTTCATAAGCCTGATCACGGAACGTGTCGGGGACGAACGCCTCGCGCGGAATCCTCTCGATAGCGCCGAGCACGCGCGAGTCTGTAATCCCGTCGCCACGCAGTTCCATGATAAGACGGATCCGGTTCGCCTCGAGCGTCATTGGAACGCCCCGCGCAGCGACTTCATCGACTTCCGGTCCGTGAGGTCGAGACAGAGCGGCGTCACCGAAATCCGCCCCTCGTTGACCGCCTTCAGGTCCGATCCGCGGAAGGACGGGTCTTCGTTGCGCTCGGTGCCGATCCACACATAATCGTAGCCGCGCGGATCGGTTCCCGTCGTAACGGCTTCCCCGATCTTGCGCCGCCCCTGCACCGCGATCTCGACGGGTCCGACTTCGTCGTGGGGCACATCGGGGAAGTTCACGTTCATCAGGACGTTGGCGGGCCATCCGTGACCGACGAGCCGCCGAACGACATCCGGCGCATGATGCTCGGCCGCCCCCCAGCGAACGCTTTCGCCGTAGATGCGGACCTGGCTCAGGGCGATCGACGGAATACCCAGAAGCGCGCCTTCCATCGCGGCGGCTACGGTTCCCGAATAGGTGATGTCCTCGCCGAGATTTCCACCGGCATTCACGCCGGACAGGACCAGATCGGGCCGGCGGCCCGGAATGATGTGCTGCACGCCCAGCAGTACGCTGTCGGTCGGCGTGCCGTTCACTGCGAACCGGCGCTTCGAGATCCTGCGGACGCGCAGCGGCAGGGTCAGTGTAAGCGAATGGCCGGACGCACTCTGCTCGCTCTCAGGCGCAACCACCCAGACGTCGTCCGACAGGCTTTTCGCGATTTTCTCGAGAACCTTCAGTCCGGGCGCATTGATGCCGTCGTCGTTGGAAACCAGTATCCGCGCGCGGCGGAGGTCCATGTCAGCCGGCGTCCGGCGGCGTCAGGCGTTCGAGGCCGCCCATATAGGGCCGCAGCGCTTCCGGTACGACGACGGAACCGTCGGCCTGCTGGTAGTTCTCCAGAATGGCAATCAAGGTGCGACCCACTGCGAGACCGGATCCATTGAGCGTATGGACGAATGCCGGGCCCTTGCCCTCGGCGGGACGGAACCGAGCCCGCATCCGCCGCGCCTGGAAGTCGCCGCAGTTCGAACAGCTCGAAATCTCGCGATATGTATCCTGACCCGGCAGCCAGACCTCGAGATCGTAGGTCTTGCGGGCCGAAAAGCCGAGGTCGCCGGTCGACAGCACAACGACGCGATACGGCAGGCCGAGACGTTTGAGAACCTCCTCGGCGCACCCCGTCATCCGCTCGTGCTCTTCGTCGGTATGGTCCGGATGGGCGATCGACACCAGCTCGACCTTGTAGAACTGGTGCTGGCGCAGCATGCCGCGCGTATCCCGGCCGGCCGCGCCCGCCTCGGCGCGGAAGCATGGCG
>JAYQUR010000314.1:0-4325 GCA_038148075.1 Alphaproteobacteria bacterium
CTCCACCACCGATCTCCCCACCACCCGGCTGATCCACGACGAGGCGGCGAAACGCGGCATAGAGCTGATCGACTCGCCGGTCTCCGGCGGCATGGCGGGCGCCGAGGCAGGCACGCTCACCTTCATGGCGGGCGGCGGCGCGGATGCGATCGACCGCGCGGAGGACGTATTCCTCGCGATGGGAAAGAAGGTCGTGCGCGCCGGCGGGCCGACGGCGGGCCAGGCCGTGAAGATCTGCAACAACATGCTGCTCGGCATCTCGATGATCGCGTCGTGCGAGGCGGTCGCTCTCGGAGAAGCGGCAGGCGTCAGTCACGACGTGCTCTACGACGTGATCTCGACCTCGACGGGTACGTGCTGGGCGTTCAACGTCAACTGCCCGATGCCGGATCAGGTGGAAACGGCGCCCGCCAACCGGGACTTCGCACCGGGCTTCACCGCGACGCTGATGCTGAAGGACCTGACGCTGGCGCAGGAAGCCGCCGCGGCGACGGGAGCGACGACGCCGCTCGGCGAACATGCGCGCGCGCTATACGAAAAGTTTTGCGCGGAACGCGAGTCGGAACGCGACTTTTCCTCAATGGTGGAAATGATCCGCGCGGGCGACGCCTAGTTTTCGTCGAGCGCTGCGGTCAGGGCCGCGGCCGTCGCCAGCAGCTCGGCATCCGCCCCCCGCTTTCCGATCAGCTGCACGCCAAGCGGCATGCCGTCGGCGCCGGTCAGCAACGGCAGGCTGATCGTCGGCGTCCCGCACAGGGTCCACAGGCTGCAGAAAATCGCTTCCCCGGTATTGGCGAGCCCGACCGGCGCCTGCCCCAGGGCGGTTGGCGTGACGACGGCGTCGTACGCATCGAATGCAGGTTCGAGCGCCCCGTTCAGAGCCGGGACCAGGTCGAGCGCGCGCAAATAGTCGACGGCGCCGAACCCCGCCCCCGTCTCGATATCCTGAAGCATTCCCGGGCTCATCGCATCCGCGTGGTTTTCGGCATAGGGCGCGGCGTATTTCGACAGTTCGGCGAGGCTTACGATCCGGTGGGCCCGGGCGGCTTCATCGAAGACGGGCGGCAAATCGATGGCGTCGGCGCGATCCGCCAGCCGGTCCAGCAGCCCCTCGAACGCCGTCTTCATATCGTCGTCGCATCGGTCCCAGCCCGGCGGATGGGCGGAGCCTAGCCTGAAATCCTTCTCGCCCGCAGCCGGCGACAGCGCGCCCTTCCCGCGCGCGAGGCAGTCGGCGATCAGCGCCGCGTCCGCGACCGACCGGGCGAATACGCCGATCGTGTCCAGCGTGTGCGAGCGGCAAAAGACGCCGGCGGTCGGGATCAGCCCGACCGTCGGCTTGTATCCCACGATCCCGCAATAGGACGCGGGCCGGCCGACCGAGCCGCCGGTTTGGGTACCGACGGCAAGCGGCGTCATCCGCGCGGCAACCGCGGCGGCCGAGCCCGAGGACGACCCGCCCGGCGTCCGCGTCGGATCCAGCGGGTTCGCGGTCGGCCCCGGCTCGCGATGCGCGAGTTCCGCGGTGACGGCCTTGCCCATGACAATGGCGCCCGCCGCCCGCAGCGCCGTCACCAGCGCCGCATCCGTATCCGGCCGCCGCCCCTTGTCGGCGGCCGTGCCGTTTTCGGTCGGCATGTCGGCGGTGTCGATGACGTCCTTGAGGGCGACCGGTATGCCGTGGAGCGGCCCGGCCGGGCCGCTTTCCGCGAACAGCGCGTCGAGCGCTGCCGCCTGTGCATGCACGGCATCGGCATCGAAATACGCCCACGCGCGGACCGTGTTCTCGGACGCTTCGATACGGGCAATACAGGCGTCCGCGATATCCGCGGCGGCGATTTCGCCCGACGCGATCCGCGACGCAAGCGCGCTCGCCGTGAATTGCGAGAGGTCCGTCATCGGATCGACTCCCGTCTTGCGACCTCTATCGAGAAGAGGGCCTCGCCGCACGACGGACACCTTACGATGGGCATTGGTCTTTCTCTCGCCAATTGAAATGATTGGCACCATAGTTTCACGGGAACAGACAGATCAACACGCCACCGCCTCTCCTCTTCGTCGGTTCGATCCTGCTGTCGATCTTCGAGAAACTGCACCCCGTTCCGCTCCTGGGCAACGAACCCGCGCCAAGGCTTGTCGCGACGCTCGCGAAGCTGGGCGACGCGGCGACGCCGGACATTACGCTCGGCTTTCACCTTAGTTGCTATGGCTCGATGGGCAACCAGCGCTAGAAACAGCCGGAATATCTCGGCGTCTGCGTTGCGAGCGATATCGCCGTAGCTCCCTGTCACCCAAGATTTATTCCTGGATCCAACCTTTGATCAAAAAATCTGGATCCCGGCACAAGGCCGGGACGACAATCGAGGGAAGGTAAACCCTAGAACTTCACCATGTCCCCGCCCTTGAGCGCCAGGCGCTCGCGGGCCTCGGCCGGCGTCGCGACCTCGAGCGACAAATCCTCGACGATGCGCTTGATCTTGGCGACCTGGTCGGCGTTGCTCTCGGCCAGCTTGCCCTTGCCGATATAAAGCGAATCCTCAAGGCCGACGCGGACGTTGCCGCCGAGGATCGCGCCCGTCGTCACGAAGCTCATCTGGTGGCGGCCGGCGGCGAGGATCGACCACTCGTAGTTCTCCTCGCCGAACAGCTTGTTGGCGATGCGGCGCATGTGCGCGAGGTTCTCGATGTCGGCGCCGATGCCGCCCAGGATGCCGAAGATCGTCTGAACGAAGAACGGCGGCTTCACCAGCCCGCGATCGACGAAGTGCGCGAGGTTGTAGAGGTGGCCCATGTCGTAGCATTCGAACTCGAAACGCACGCCATGACCTTCTCCCAATTCCTTAAGAACCCATTCTATATCTCTGAATGTATTACGGAATATGAAATCTCGTGTCATCTCCAGATATTCGGGCTCCCACTGGTGCTGCCAGTCCAGTTTCTTGTCGAGAATGGGGAACAGGCCGAAGTTCATCGAGCCCATGTTGAGCGACGTCATCTCCGGGCTGACGGCGAGCGCGGCGGCGCAGCGCTCCTCCAGCGTCATGCCGTGACCGCCGCCGGTGGTGATGTTCACCACCGCGTCCGTCGCCTGCTTGATGCGCGGCAGGAACTCCATGAACACGCCCGGGTCGGGGGTCGGCCGGCCGTCGTTCGGATCGCGCGCGTGCAGATGCAGGATCGAGGCACCCGCCTCCGCCGCCGCGATCGCGTCCGCCGCCACCTCGTCGGGGGTGATCGGCAGATGCGGCGACATGGTCGGCGTATGGATCGCGCCGGTTACGGCGCAGGTGATGATGACTTTTCCGTCCTTGGCCATTTTCCTCAGTCCTTTTCGTTTTGCGTCGTCTCCCCCTCTCCCTGACCCTCTCCCAAGGGGGAGAGGGGGTTTTTGAAGCGGGGTTCTCGTGTTCGTCCCCTCTCCCTTCAGGGGGAGGGTCAGGGAGGGGGCACCCTACCCGTCTATTACCGCTACCGCGCGGGTCCAGCCGCCCGACGCGCCCTTGATCTTGGTCGGGAAGCAGATCACGTCGAAGCCGGTCGACGGCAGCTTGTCCAGATTGCCCATCTTCTCGATCTGGCAGTAGCCCTTCTCCATCCCGGCCTTGTGGCCTTCCCAGATGATCGAGGGATCCTTCGTCTCCTTCCAGCGCTCCAGCGTCTGCGGAAACGGCACGTCCCAGGTCCAGGCGTCGGTCCCGACGACCCGGATGCCGCGGTCGGTGAACCACAGCGTGGATTCGCGCCCGAACCCGCAGCCCTTCGTCAGATAGTCGTCCTTCCCGTAGCGTTCGCCCGCCGACGTGTTGACGACAACGATATTGAGTGGCTGCAGGTCGTGGCCGATGCGGTCCAGCTCCGCCTCGATCTCGGCGGGCGTCACCAGATGGCCGTCCTCGAGATGTCGGAAATCCAGCTTCACGCCCGGCTGGTAGCACCATTCGAGCGGAATCTCGTCGATGGTGATGGCGCGGTCGCCGCCGTCCATCGTCGGGTGATAATGCCAGGGCGCGTCGACATGGGTGCCGTTGTGGGTCGACAGCTCGATCTCCTCCATCGCCCAGCCCATGCCGTCGGGCAGTTGTTCGGGCTCCAGCCCCGGGAACAGCGCGCAGAGCTGCGGCGCGGTCTCCTTGTGCGCGTGATAGGTGATCTTCGGCAGCATGAACTCGGGATCGGACTTGATCCCGGATTCGAGCGCGACCGAGATGTCGACGAACTGGCGCGGCATGCGTGCCTCCTCCCCGCTTGTTGTTTGTTGGCCGGATTATGGCGAAGCGTGCGCGGCTTGGCGAGGGGCACCCCCTCCCTGGCCCTCCCCCTTGAGG
>JAYQUR010000315.1:0-4309 GCA_038148075.1 Alphaproteobacteria bacterium
TGTGGGCCTGCGCTCCGGACCGGACCTCCGCGAGATCGCCGAAATAGCGGCACAAGCGCATCTGGTCCTCGTTCGAGATGTCCTGGTCGCGGAAAACGAGGACGATATGATCGTACCAGCCACGCTTGATCGTCGCGATCGTTTCATCGTCGAGCGGTTCGCGCAGGTCCACTCCCTTGACCTCCGCGCCCAGCGCATCGCCCAGCGGTTCGAAAACGATCTCTGAAACCCGGGTTGCCATCCTCGTTCCTTTTCCCTGCCATTTCATTCGTTTACTAACTATATTCTCCCTCTCCTCTCCCGGCAATTCGGCAACCCGCGTGACAGATTCCGACGCAGCGTCTTCCGGCTCCGCGCCTTTCAGCGCGGGAAATTTCGCCGTATTCGCGACCGGCTTCTTCAGCCTGAGCCAGATCCCGATGATGACGCTCATCGTGCCGCTCTGGGCGCTCGACGTGGGCGCGTCCGCGTTCTGGATCGGCATGGCGATCGCCATGCGCGCGCTGCTCGCGATGGCGTTTTCGATCCAGGCCGGCGCGATCATGGACAGGCTGGGGACGCGCCGCGTCACGCTATGGCTCGGCATCGCCGGCGCCGTTCTGGTGATGCTCTATCCGCTGTTTCCGAGCATCGCCGGAATTCTCGTCCTGCAGGTCGTCGTCGGGTTCCTGCATCTCACCTGCTGGATCGGGGCGCAGGCGCTCGTCGGACGCCTGACGAAGGGCGACCCGGCGCTTATGGGTCGCTTCACGTTCCTGGCGACGCTGGGCAATTTCCTCGGTCCGTTCCTTGCCGGGCTCGCCTGGCAGTATCTCGGACCGTGGGGCGCATTCGGAATGGTCGCCGCATGGTCGACAGCCTTCGTGCTGGTCACCTACGCGGTTTCGCGCGATGTCGACGGCAATACAGGCGCCCCGGTGAGGTTCGACGATTTCCTTCCCCGCTGGGCAACGTACGCCGCCGGGTTCTCGCTGATGCGGGTTCCGATCGTCACCTACGTGATCATCGTTTCCGCCATCCTCGCGGGTATGTACGCGATGCGACACACCTTCTTCGCGGTCTATCTGGAAAGCATCGACTTCCGGGGCGGCGAGATCGGCTTCATCGTCGGCAGCATCGCGCTCTCGGGAAGCGTCGCTGGCCTCGCCGTCGGCCGTCTGTCTCGCTGGATCGCGCCGCACTGGCTGGTTCTGATCGGAACCGTCGCCGCCACCGTCGCGTTCAGCCTCGCGCCGTTGTTCACGGGCTTCTGGTCGTTGCTGATCGTCGCATGCTCGACGGGCGCGTGTTCGGGAACAGCATTCCCGATGATCCTGTCGGTCCTGACTCGCGGCGCCGGGACGGAGCAGCAGGGTCTCAGCGTGGGACTTCGGGCGACGATGAACAGGACCGCCTCGCTCGCAGTTCCGGTATCGATGGGCGCGATCGTCGGCGCGACGGATCTCTCGACCGGCTTTTTCGTCATGGGGGGCATCATCGTCGCGATCGCGGCTATCATGGGGGTCGTGCTGGTCGGAATCCTGCGGAGACCGAACGGCACGGAACCGACGGGAGGGAAACAATGACCGGATTCGACGACCTGGCTGTCCACAAACTTTTCCGAATGGACGGAGACGTCGCCTTCATAACCGGCGGCGGCGACGGTTTCGGGCGCATCGCCGCCCTGGCCTTCGCCAATGCGGGCGCGTCCGTCGCCGTCGCGGACCGGAACAAGGACGGCGCCGACGCCGTGGTGGCCGAGATCGCCGCCGCGGGCGGACACGCGCTGGCGCTCGAACTCGACGTCGCCGAACGCGACGCGCTGAAATCGACGATCGACGACGCGGCCCGCGCTCTCGGCGGCCTTCACGTACTGGTCAACAATGCGGGGATCAGCAATCGCGGCCCGACGCTGGAGATGGAAGACAGCCACTGGGACAAGGTCGTCGAGGTGAACCTCACCGCTGCCGTCTTCGGGAGCCGCGCTGCGGCGCCGCATATGTTCGCGCATGGCAACGGACGAATCGTAAACCTCGCCTCGATCATGGGCCTCGTCGGCAACCGGCTATTCTCGCACGTGGGATACCAGGCGACGAAGGGCGCGCTCGTGAACGTGACGCGCGCGCTCGCCGTCGAATGGGCCGACCACGGCATCCGGGTCAATGCCTTGGCCCCGACGTTCTTCCGGACGAATTTCGGCGCCGGCTACATGCAATCGAACCCCGGCCTGGTCGAGGCCATCGAAGCGTCGACACCGATGGGCCGTTTCGGCGAACCGTGGGAACTCGCCGGCCCGCTGTTGTTCCTCGCCAGCGGCGCCTCGTCGATGGTGACCGGCGTCACGCTGCCCGTCGACGGCGGCTGGACGGCCGCCTGACGGGTCGTAGCCCCTTGAAAAACCGCTTGAAACGCATAAATCGTGAACGATACGCGGGACTCGCGCTGATGCGCCACGTGTGACAGTATTATTGCCAAGCAGAAACTCGTTCTGGTGAGTCCCCCGGTAGTCGTTGCAGCGTGCAGGCGCAAGGAAACGAGCCATGGTCGATACGAACAAGTTCAAGAAAATACTCGAAGAGCGTCTTGCGCTTCTGGTCTCGAAGTTGAGTGAAATCGACGAGGATCTGAAAGAGCACGGCACAGAGGCCGATTTCGAGGAACGCGCGACAGATATCGCCGGCGACGAAGTCCTTGAGGGACTGGGCGTCCAGGGTCTTAAGGAAGCCCAGCAGATCAAGGCGGCGCTGAAGCGCATCGAAAGCGGCACGTACAGCGTCTGCGTCCAGTGCGACGAGGACATCCCGGAAAAACGCCTGGAGCTGCTTCCCCACACGCCGCTCTGCACCTCCTGCATGTCGGGATCCAACTGAAATCCCGAAGCGAACCCGGGCCGGACGCGGATGAACGCCCCGTCTCCCGTTTCCAGTCGGCGCCTGAAGGTAACCGGGTACGGAAAACCCGGGACGCCTCCGGGAACGTTGCGCCGTCCGACGAACGCCTCCGAAACGTCGATTGAAGCGATCGGCTACGGTCCGAACGGTTTCGAACGCGTTACCGGGGCGACGCTCGGAGATATCGACCGGCTGCAGAACGACGCCGAACGGCTGTGGATCAACGTGGTCGGCCTTGCCGACATGGGGATCATCCGGGCCGTGGCGGAACATTTTGCTCTGCACGACCTGGCGATGGAGGACGTGTTCCACACGCAGCAGCGCCCGAAATCGGAAGAGTACGAAAACCATCAGTTCTTGATTGCCCGTATTCCCCTGCAGGACAAGTTTCCGCACACGGAGCAAATCGCGCTCTTCGTCGGCGAGGGATTCGTTATCTGCTTTCAGGAACGGCCGGGCGACTGCTTCGATGCGGTGCGAGCGCGGATCGCGGACGCGCGCAGTCGACTGCGAACGGGCGAACCGGGGTTTCTCGCCTATGCGCTGATCGACGCCGTCATCGATTCCTACTTCCCCGTTCTCGAACGCCTCGGCGAAGAGCTCGAAGATCTGGAGACCGCCGTCCTGACCCGGACCGATGCGAGCCTGATGGCCGACCTTCACCGGGCGAAACGCGCAGTCGTCGAACTGCGCCGAACGATCTGGCCGCACCGGGAGATGATCAATGCCATCCTCAGGGACGAGCCTCGCGCGTTCGACGGGCAGACGCTGATCTATCTCCGCGACTGCTACGACCATGTTGCGCAGCTGATGGATATCGTCGAAGCCGATCGGGAGTTCGTTTCGGACCTGTTCGACGTGCACCTGTCGCGCATCAATCTGCGGATGAACGAGATAATGAAGGTTCTGACGGCGATCGCCACGATCTTCATTCCGCTTAGCTTTATCGCCAGCCTCTACGGAATGAATTTCGACCGTTCCGCTTCGCCTTGGAACATGCCGGAGCTGGGCTGGGCCTTCGGATACGCGTTCGCGCTCGGCCTGATGGCCGTCGTTGCCGCGCTTTTGCTGCTGTTCCTGTATCGAAGAGGCTGGCTCAGTCCTTCGGAGACAACGGGTCGCCCGACGCGACGCAGGCGTCGTCCGTAAGCCGGGATCATTTCTTCAACACGTGAACCAACGCAACCGGATACACGCTCGTCGTATCCCGCATTTCAGTGACAGCCTGCGCACGTTCGCCGCCCCCGTTTGATTTGGGTTATGTCGTTCAGGGAAAGTCCGCAGGCCCCGACCCTACGCGCCGACGGGAATTCGACACGCGCATCTCCACCGCGGTACATTTCGCCAAACCATCAATGTTACTTAAAAAAATATCCCAACACATACGCCGTCATATTTTAGAAATGCGGAATTAACTATTCATTTTTAATAATTAATTA
>JAYQUR010000316.1:0-4275 GCA_038148075.1 Alphaproteobacteria bacterium
TTTGTGTCGTGGGCTTGTTTTTGTGTTTAAGAGCATGGTATGCAGCCGCCGTGTTTTGGTGTCGCGATGCATCGGCCGATGCATCAACTCCGTTGAGCATGAGTGCCTCCCCTTGTGCCGGCAGCCGCAAAACGCCGGCGCCGTCGTATCCGCTGCACTCCCCGTCGCGGGACCGTGCGGCCGTATGCGGCAATTCAACCGCGACCCGGAAACCGGCGCGCATATCCCCCATGCGCCGGCAGCCGAACCTACCCGGGAGCCAGTCTAGCAGTTTCGGAGCGGCGGAAAAGCCCTCCGAGCGCCCCGGCGATCCGTGTCACGGTGGCCGCAGGCTCCCGGAGTCCGCGTGATTATCCGCGGAGGCGCGAAAGAACGTCTGACGGCGAAACGGGAATGTTCGTAATGCGGACGCCTTCGTCGGACAGCGCGTCCTCTATTGCCGATGCGATTACGGCCGGTACCGGTACGAGTCCGCTTTCGCCGACACCCTTGACCCCCAGCGGATTCTGCGACGACGGTACCACTATGTGTTCGATGGCGACGCTCGGCACTTCGACCGAGCCCGGGATAAGGTATTCGGCGAGGTTGGTCGACTGGGGTTGGCCCTGGTCGTCCCATATCATCCTCTCGTAGAGTGCGAAGCCGAGCCCGTGCGCCGCGCCGCCCGCAACCTGGCCGTCGATGACCAGCGGATTCACCATGACGCCGCAATCGTGGGCGATGACGTAGTTGAGAACGCGCACTTCGCCGGTGCCGGTATCGATTTCGATCTCGGCGGCGTGGGCGCCGTTCGAGAAGGCCAGCCCGTCGATCTGGACCGCCATGTGGGATTCGAGGCCCGGCGTCTCGCCTGCGGGCAGCGCGAAGCCGGTCGCCGCGCCGGCAAGCTGCGTCGCGATTTCGCCGAGGCCGATCGACATGCCGGGGACGCCCTTCACGTGGACCTTGCCGTCCGCGATGTCGAGGTCGTCGACCGCCGCCTCCAATATATGTGCAGCTACACGCAATGCTTTGTTGCGTACTTCCTCGGCGGCGGCGCGGGTCGACGAACCGGCGGTCACCGTCTGGCGGCTCGACGCAGCGCCCATGCCGTAGGGGATCGCCGAGGTGTCGCCGATCGTCACGTCGATGTCGGCGATGTCGACGCCGAGCGACTGGGCGACGATCTGGGCGAGCATCGTCCGCGTGCCCTGGCCGATAGCAGAGACGCCGGATATCACGTTGACCCGTCCGGACGGCCCGACGCGCACGGTTGCCGCCTCGAAGGGACCGCGACCGGACCCCTTGAGATACACGCCGAGGCCGATACCGGTCTTGCGCCCCTCTGCCGCGGCGGCCGCCTTGCGCGCCGGGAACCCGTCCCAGTCGATTCGCTTCAGGGCCGCTTCCATGCATTGCGGGAAATCTGCCTCGTCGATGACGATAGACGGATCGGCCCGGCTCGCCAGCGGCCGGGTATAGGGCATGTTCTCCGGCTGGATCAGGTTGCGGCGTCGGATTTCGTCTCGCGCGAGGCCGAGCTTCTCGGCTGCCCGGTCGAGCAGGCGCTCCATCGCGAAGCAGCCCTGCGGATAGCCCGCGCCGCGCACCGGCGTGACGCTCGGCCGGTTGGTCAGCACGAGTTTGATGTCGAGATTGTAGTTGGCGCATTCGTATGGACCCGGAACGATGCTGCCGGCGTTCTGCGCGACGTTGATACCGCGCGCCGTATAGGCGCCGTGATCGTGGATCAGCGTGCCGCGTACCCCGAGAATCTTTCCGTTGTCGTCGATCGCGAGTTCCATGTTCCAGATCTGGTCGCGTTCCTGGGTCGAAGTGACGAAATGCTCGCGGCGGTCCTCGATCCACTTGACCGGCGCCTTGAGCAGAAGCGTCGCGCAGGCGGCGACGATGTCTTCCGGGTAGAAGACGAGCTTGGGGCCGAATCCGCCGCCGATGTCGGGCGTGATGACGCGGGTGTCGGTCTCGCTGCGGCCGAGCAGTTTGATCAGCATGCGCTGAGCGGTGTGCGGCATCTGCGTCGCGAGCCAGAGCGTCAGCCGGTCCTCGAGGTCGTCGTAGCGGGCGACCACGCCGCGGCCCTCGAGCGCCATTCCGAGACCCTTGTGCAGGTACATCTTTTCGGCGACGACGTGGGGGGCGTTCCGGAAACAGCCCTCGACGTCGCCGTAGCCCATCGAGAACTCGGCGAGGATGTTGTGCTCGGCATCTGCATGGGCGAGGGGCGAACCCGGTTGTGCGGCGGCTTCGGCGTCTGACGAGACCGGCAGCGTGTCGTACTCGACCTCGACCATGGCGGCCGCATCCTCCGCCATATAGCGGTCGTCGGCGATTACCACGGCGACCGGTTCGCCGACGTGGCAGACTTCCGTGCGGGCCAGGATCGGCCGGTCGCGGGTCTGACGATAGGCCTTGCTCGGCATGCCGACGGCGAGCCGGTCGGCGCTGAGCAGCGGCGCAAGATCTTTCATCGTGTAGACGGCGTGGACGCCCGGCATCGATTTCGCCGCCGACGTATCGATCGTCCCGACGCGCGCGTGCGCGAACGGGCTCCGCACGAAGGCGGCATCAAGCATGCCGGGAAGGTGGATGTCGTCCGCGAACCGCGCCGCGCCTTTCAACAGCGCCGGGTCTTCGATACGGCGGACCGGTTGTCCGAACGGGCCGGGCGCGCGTGTCGCCTCGATGCTGGGGTGTGTGGTCAAGTTCTCGTTCCTCCCGGCCGCACTATAGCTTCCGGAACGCGAAATGCATCACGGCGGCGGAAATTTCGGTGGAAAAATTCGCGCCGGAAATCCGGCATGAAGCCGCCGCACGGTCAGGTGTCTTTGCCGCCGGGCTGCGCCATGATGCAGGCGGCGATTTTCCAGGCGCCGTCCGGCTGCTTTTCCATTACGTAAAGCGCCGTTTCCTCGATGCCCGTAGGGCCGACGAGCAGGACCGGCTGGACGATTTTTCCGTCGATCTCGATCAGCGGCCGGAATGTGTGGGATCGCGGTCGGTACACGGACGGATAGGATTTCCGGACGATGTAGAGAAACATCTCCGGGCTCCGGAAAATCTTCCTGATCTCCGGCGCCGCGAACGAGAACGCCGTCGCGCCGTCGTCGGCCTTGAAGGCCTCGAGCTGGGCCAGGATGACGTTGCGGATATCGGCGACCTCTTCGGCCGGAACCGGCGCAGGCACCGCGCGCACTACCCCTGGGATCGCCAGGAGAGCAGACAGGATCAGGACCGAAAGCAACCGGAGCATACCGCCAGCATGGAACAGTGGGGCGGCAGCGGCAATAGCGCAGTCGGGCGGTCGCAGGCTTGTTACGGCGGAAAGGAGGAGGGGCGACTGCGGCGTTTTCGGAATGGCCTCGTGCAGATCGGCCAAATAAGTGTGTGGATGCACGCAATTATTTTCCGCCTCTTACGTTCGCCCGCGGCGGGCCCATTCGTAGAGCGCCACGGCGGCGCTGGCGGAGACGTTGAGGCTCTCCATCGCGCCCGACATCGGGATGGCGGCGATCATGTCGCAATTCTCGCGGGTGAGGCGGCGGAGCCCCGCGCCTTCGGCGCCGAGCACGAGGATCGTGCGTTCCGGTAGATCGATCCGGTCGATGGGCTCGGCGCCCTCCGCATCGAGGCCGATCGTCCAGAAACCGGCCTTCTTCAATTCGTCGAGCCCGCGGACGAGGTTCGTGGGCCGGATCAGCGGCACCGTTTCCAGCGCGCCTGACGCCGCCTTGGCGAGCGCGCCGGTCGCTTCGGGTGCGTGGCGGTCGGTTACGATCACGCCGGCGGCGCCGAAAGCGGCGGCGGTCCGGAGTACGGCGCCGATGTTCTGGGGGTCCGTCACCTGGTCGAGCGCGACCGCGACCGTCCGTCCCATGGCGTCGGCGTGAACCGCCAGGTCCGTGACGTGGCGGTCTGGCAGCGGCACCGCCAGGAGAGCGAGGCCCTGATGGACCGCGCCGGGCGGCAGCATGCCCTCGATGACGTCGCGGTCCACGACTTCGGGCGGCAGGCGCTGGGCGAGGCCCGCCGCCGCCAGGTGCTCCGCCGCCTGCGCCGTAGCAAGCAGGCGGGTAATGTGGCGCGCCCGGTTTGCAAGCGCTGCGCTAACGGCATGCGTTCCGTACAACCAGGGGGTGCCGTCCCGGCGGTCGCCCGCGCGCGCCGTCTTCCGGCCGGAAGCGCGGTTATCGCGGCCATCGCGATCGCGACGACCTGGATGCGCGTCGGAATGTGCCTTGCGCCTGTTCATGACGCACCCTATACTCCTAAATC
>JAYQUR010000317.1:0-4274 GCA_038148075.1 Alphaproteobacteria bacterium
GTACTGCCCCGCTGCGAAACTCCGTTGCACCACGATGTTTCCCTTTCTCACGACCGCGCAGCGCGATGAAAATACATTCACGTTTGACGGTCATTACAACGCGGTGGGAGCGCTGAAAATCGCGGCGGGTTTGCGCGAAAAACTATTCAGTGCGATGCGTTAATCGTCCGGTAACAACAGCCCGCACATCGACGCGACGATCTCATCCATGCGTTTCGACGGCCCGTACGCCTTGAAGTTGATCGCGAAGCCGTCCTGCGCCATGTAGAGGACGTGCGCTAGCAGGTTCCGATCGTCCGCGAGACTTGCGCGTTCCGGCGGCAGGCACGCGCGAAGCAGGGCGGAAACCCGCGTTTCGCAGTTCTCCAAAAGATCGCGCGAATAGCTGTCGTCCGGTCCAAGGTTCGAGATCGCCTGCATCAGGTTGTTGGCGAATCCGTTGTCTTCCGCCGGGATGTCCCGCCACAACGCGTAGAGCAACGACTCCAGCCTTCCTTGCCGTTCGTCGATTGTTGCGAGTTTCTTCTCGAGCGCATCTAGTCGTGCCATCAACCACGGTTCGTATACCGCATAGAGTATATCTAGTTTGGAATCGAAATAGACGTACAGGCTGGACGGAGCGACACCGGCGCCAGCCGCGATCTGCGCCTGCGTTGTGCCGGCATATCCGTTCTCCACGAAAAGTGCGAATGCACTGTCGAGAATCGCGTCCCGGATTTCGAGTTTCTTTACCTGTGCCATCGTCTTGACTCTCAGGAAGCGGCTCCTCAATAATGAATATTATTCGGTATTAATCCAACACCCTGCGGCGGTATTTCCAACAGGGACCTTTAACCGGACTTCGGGAGGGGAAATCGTCATGCGCGTCCAGGAAATGAATCCGGCACGGCTCGCGTCGCTGTTCCGCAAGGAATTCGAGATGTGCAACGTGAAGGAGGGCGAGACGATCGCGCTCCTGTCCGATCTAAACTCGCGTCGCGAATATGTGCAGGCCGCATTCACTGTGGCATCCGACATGGGCGCGGACGTCTACGAGATGTGCGTGAACTCCATCCCGTCCTGGACCAAGGTCGGCGTCGAAACCGTCGGCGCCTGCAAGGGAACGCTCGAAGCGCTCGCGGCGGCCGACATGCT
Organism: Alphaproteobacteria bacterium; assembly: GCA_038148075.1. Taxonomy (GTDB): domain Bacteria; phylum Pseudomonadota; class Alphaproteobacteria; order MPNO01; family UBA830; genus JAYQUR01. The sequence continues at coordinate 1,135 of JAYQUR010000317.1, forward strand.
CGTGTGCCTGCACATTCCGCTGTTCACGCGCTGGATGAAGTCGGTACGAGATGCCGGCACGCGCGTCCTGATGATTATCGACTCGCCCGACGACCTCGAACAGCTGATGGCGCCGCCGGGCTTGCGGGAAGCGGTGATCCACGCCGGCAAGCGGCTGGAGCAGACGAAGACGGTGCGCGTGACCAGCGACGCCGGAACCGATCTTACCTACAACTGCGGCGATTACCCGACGATGATCCAGTACGGGTTCGCCGATGCGCCCGGGCGCTTCGACCATTGGGGCGGCGGTCACGTGCACACCTTCCCGAACGAAGGGTCGGCAAGCGGCACGGTCGTCATTCAGCCCGGCGATATGGTGATCCTGCCCTACAATCGCTATGTGCAGGACGCTATCCATCTCGAGATCGACGACGGCTATATCAAGAAGATTTCCGGCGGGCTGGACGCCAAGCTCATGGAGCACTGGCTCGAGGACAACCGGGCGAACCCCGACGACCTGGACGGGCATTACCTGTCCCATCTCGGCTGGGGCCTGAATCCGCAGGCGCGCTGGGATGCGCTGGCGCTCTACGGCGACGATCCGGACCGGACCTATGCGGCGGCGCGGACGTTCCCGGGCAATTTCCTGTTCTCCACCGGCCCGAACAGCCAGGGCGGCGGCTCGCGCACGACCAACGGCCACTATGACGTTCCCATGCGCGATTGCACGGTAACGCTCGACAACGACACGATCATCGACAAGGGACGACTCGTCGACGAACAGATGGTGGTCGAACGGGTCGCGCGCTGACATGCGGCCCGAGGAGTATCCGCCGCAGGAGCCTTTCTCGGAGTTTGCGCGGCCGTACGTCGAAGAGGTGACGCGGCGCGGCGAGGGGGTCGAACCCACCGTGGAAATACGCTACGGCGACGACCCTTATCAGTCGATCGCCGTGCATGCGGCATCGGAGCCGACAGGCGACGTTCTCGTCTTCGCACACGGAGGCGGCTGGACGTCGGGTTATAAGGAAAACATGAATTTCATGGCGCCGGCGCTCACGGAGCGGGGCGTAACCTTTTGTTCGATCGGCTATCGTTTGGCGCCGCAGCACCTGTTTCCCTCGGGTTTCGACGATTACGCCGATGCCGTGGCATGGGTTCACGCAAATATCTCCGAGTTCGGCGGCGATCCAAGCCGGCTGTTCGTGGGCGGCCACTCGGCCGGGGGGCACTACGCGCCGCTGCTCGCCGTCACCGCCGATTGGCGCGCCGCCCGCGGGCTGCCTGCCGACGTCGTGCGCGGCTGCCTGCCGATCTCGGGCGTCTACGATTTCCGCGAAGGCTCGGGCCTCACGATGCGGCCGCGGTTTCTCGGGCCTGAAAGCGCCGAAACCGATCGCATCGCCAGCCCGGTCGAGTTCGTCTCCGGCGACTGTCCGCCGTTTCTGATTTCCTACGGTTCCGAGGACTTTCCGCATCTCCGCATTCAGGCCGAGGCGATGGCGCAGGCCCTTGCCCACGCCGGCGTGGAAACCGAGGTTATCGTTTTCGATGGCCGGGACCATTTCGGCGCATCCTTCGCGGGCGGCGAGGCGCACGGCCCCTGGGTCGGCAGCGCGGCCGACTGGATGGCGACGCATTGACCTCCGCGCCGCTCGCCGCCGCCGTCGACATCTCGAAGCGGTTTACCGGGACGCAGGCACTCGACGCCGTCTCGTTCGACATCCGCGCCGGCGAGGTTCACGCCCTGATCGGGGAGAATGGCGCCGGCAAATCGACGCTGATGAAAGTTCTGGGGGGCGTCTACCGCGCGGACAGCGGCGAGATCCGCGTCGACGGGAAGGCCGTTCAGTACGGCAGCCCCGCCGAGGCGCTTGACGCGGGGATCGTCGTCATCCCGCAGGAGATGCGCATCGTGCCGGCGCAGTCGGTCGCCGAAAACGTTCTGCTGGGCCAGGTCCCGGTGCGGCGCCGGTTCGGCATCCTGCCGGAAATCGACCGCAACCGGATGCGCGACCGTGCGGCGGCGCTGATCGGTCGGCTGAATCTGAACGTGCCCGTTGAAACACTCGTCGGAACGCTCAGTTACGCCGAGCGGCAGCTGGTCATGATCGCCCGCGCACTCGGCCGCAACGCACGGGTTCTCGTTCTCGACGAGCCGACGGCATCGCTGGAGGCGCGGGAAGTCGAGCGGCTGTTCGATGTGATCGAGAACCTGAAACGCGAGGGCGTGGGCCTCGTCTACGTGTCGCACCGACTGGACGAGGTGGAGCGGATCGCGGACCGGTTGACTGTTCTGCGCGACGGCCGAAAAGTCGGAGAGGGCGCGCGCGGGGAGCTCTCGCAGCAGGAAATGATCCGCCTGATGACCGGCCGCGACCTGGATCACGGCTATCAGGAAGGCGGCAGCCGCGATCCTGGCGGGATCCTCGTGGAGGACGATGTGCTGCGTATCCGCGAGCGCGAAACGGTGGGGCTCGCGGGGCTCCTCGGCAGCGGCACGACCGACATGCTGCTCCGATTGTACGGCGCAGCGCCGGAGCGCGGTGCGGCAGGAACATTCGATAGCCCGGCGGACGCGATCGCCGGCGGGATTGGCCTGGTTCCCGGCGAACGGGGGCTTGGGCTGATCATGGGCCTGACCGTGCGGGAGAATATCGTGCTCCCCAATCTGGACCGGCTGAAGACGTCCGTTGGTCTGGACCGCAAGGCGATCGACCGGCTCGTCGCGGAGCTCATCGAGACGGTGGACATCCGCCCGCCCGACCCCGACAAGCCGGTCCGCGAACTGTCAGGCGGCAATCAGCAGAAGGTTATATTCGCGCGCTGGCTCGCGGGTCATGCGAACGTGCTGTTGCTAGACGAGCCGACGCACGGCATCGACGTCGGCGCCAAGGCGCAGATTCATGCGCTGATGGACAAGTTCGCCGAGGACGGCGGCGGGATCGTCTTCGCGTCGTCTGAAATGGTAGAGGTGATGAGCGTCAGCGATTCCGTGGTGGCGGTGCGCGACGGTAAAGTGGTTGCCCGGCTGACCCGGGACGGAGATTACACAGAGCGCGCGCTGCGCGACGCGCTCGGCGGATAGGAGAAGGCATGGCGGCGTCCGACAAGATGTCCGGACAGGGCGTAAGGGAGTTTCTGTGGAACCAGATGCCGGT
>JAYQUR010000318.1:0-4271 GCA_038148075.1 Alphaproteobacteria bacterium
TGCTTCATCTATTCTAGGTCGGTCGGCTATATCTGCTAATATAACACACACATCTGTTTCATCCGCCCCCCAAGAAACACCTAAAACTTCAATCAGTTTCCAATCTGCATTGAAACGAACTCCAAATTTATCTCCGACATCTATGCCTCTAACAATGTGAGCTGCGGTAATAAGCATTCCTTTTCCGGCTACGTCCAAATAAAACGCTGATTCAATTTGATTGTTATAATTAATTCGTAGAGTGCTATCTAAAATGCCCAAGTTTATTAAAACGGCCATTCAGATCATCCTTGTCCTGAGAAATTGCGTGATTGCACGTTTGAGTCATGTAATTTTCGCATTGATTAGAACCTATTTTGCTTCACGTATCACCACCCTGTGATTGGCCCTGAGCGGCGGGAACCCCGATATTCCGCCCATGAGCATGAACCGACGCACCTTGATCTTCTCCGGCCTCGCCGCTACCGGCGCGGCGGGGTATTTTCTGTTCGGATGGGGCGGCGATGCGCCCGAGGCGGAGAAATTCGAGTTCGCGCTCAGCGACGAGGAATGGCGCAAGCGGCTGAGCGAGCCCGCCTATGCCGTTCTCCGCCGCGAGGCGACCGAACGGCCCTTCACCAGCGACCTGCTGAACGAGAAGCGTGCGGGTATCTACGCCTGCGCCGGCTGCGATCTCGACCTCTATGCGTCGGCGACCAAGTTCGACAGCGGCACCGGCTGGCCGAGCTTCTACGAGGCGCTGCCGAACGCGGTCGGCACCAGGACCGACCACAAGCTGTTCCTGCCGCGCACCGAGGTGCACTGCCGCCGCTGCGGCGGCCATCTCGGCCATGTGTTCGACGACGGCCCGCCGCCGACCGGCAAGCGGCACTGCATCAACGGGGTGGCGCTGACCTTCCGGCCGAAGTCGGCGGCCTAGTCAGCGCTCCGGCGCCGCCATCGCCAGAAACCGGAGCGGCCCGCCCGGGACGACGGCGTCGAACGGGTAGCAGGTGACGAGCACGATGCCGTCGGCGTCTTCCCGCGGATGCCAGGGCAGGCGCGCATCGGCGATCGCCGTCTCCGTGACGCGGTAACGCGTCCAATCCCCGTCCGGCCGTTCGATCTCGACCGGATCGCCGGGCTTTATGTCTTTCAGAACGCTCAGATGCGTGTCGCGGTGACCGCCGACGATGCTGAGGCCCGGCGTCCCCGGCGCCGCCGTGCCCGCGACGTGGCCGGGCCCGAAGGCGAGCGCCTGGCCGTTCGCGCCCGCCAGCACGATCAGGTCGGTCTTCCGGTGCGGTAGGCGCAGACGCGCGACGGGCCAGGTGTCGGCCCAAGGCCATGGTTTCGCCTGCGTTTTGCCTGCCAGCGTGCGGTCCCAGGCGCGCGCCAGCAGGACCTGGGCGATGGCGGCCTTGGCCGGAATCGCCAGCGCCGCCGCGAGCTGCCAGAGCCCGAGGGCTCCGAGCAGCGCCGCGGCGGCGAGGGCGGCTCTTCTGCGGCTGCGGCGTCCGCTCACCCGGCGGCGTCCGGGGCGGGAGGCTGCGGCCGCCGTGCCGCGAAGAGCGCCAGGCCGGCCAGCAGGACGAGCCCGAGCGCGGCGAGGAGATGGAGCCAGAACGGCGTCGCGCCCTGCGGCAGGCTGACCGGGCTCATCAGCCCGGCCCGCGCCGGCTGCGGCGCCGCGGCCTTCTTGAGCGCTTCGCCCAGGGTCTTCCGGTAGTCCCAGCCGTGCGGCAGGTTGAGCGGCACGTCTCCCGACGTAATTGCCGTGTCCTCGGGCCGGACGCGTTCGCGCTCGGTGGCGACCAGGCTGGTGTAGCGCGTCACCAGGCTGTGCGTGAGCGCGATCTCGGTGACAGCCGCCGCGACGGCGTCCTCGGGCACGCCCTCGCGCCTGCTGTCGGTAAGCGCCATGATCTTCGCTCGCGCCCACAGCGCGCCGATCCCGGTTGCGGGCCGCGCGGCGGCCAGCGCGACTTGCGACGTCCAGTCTCCGGATCGCAGCGTCAGCGCCGCATCCGTTTCCAGCGCTGTCGCCGGCAGACGGCTTATCAGGACCGCCGGTTCGCCGGCATAGAGATCGGGCACGATGCCGGGATAGGTTTCGGGCGCCATGGCAGCATCGCCGCCCGACCAGAGCGCCTCGATATCCGTGCGCGCCGGGTTCTCCAGCTTGCCGAACAGCCGCGCCGTCTCGATCTCGACCGCGTCCAGGTCCGAAATGTAGACGTAGGCGCCGCGGCCTGCCTCGGCGGCCTTCCGCATGAAATAGCCGTTGGGGGCGGAACCGATGCCGACCGTGAACAGCCGGGTCGGGCCCAGACGGGAAGCGATCTCGCGGAACAGCTCGGTCTCGTTGGCGACCGCGCCGTCGGTCAGGAACACGACCTGACGCAACCGCCCGTCGGGCGCCTGCGCGCCCAGCGCGCGGATCAGCGCGGGACGCATCACGGTGCCGCCGTCCGCCTCCGTCGCGCGCAGGAAGACCTTGGCCATCAGCGCGGCCGACCCGCCGGCGGGACGAACGGCGGCGAACAGCGCGTCCGTGCGGTCGGAGAAGCGGATCAGGTTGAAACGGTCGTCCGGCCGCAGCCGGTCGATGGCGGTTTCCAGTGCGGCGCGGGCGGCGCGGATCGACTTGCCGCCCATCGAACCCGACCGGTCGAGGATGAACACCACGTCGCGTGGCGGCGGCGGCGCGGCGCGGTCCGGCGCTGGCGGCAGGATCATCGCAAGCAGGTATAAATCGTTGCCGATGCGTTCGCGGAACGAGGCGACGCGGGGCGCAGCCGCAGCTTCGGGCGTCCAATGCAGGACGAAATCGCGGTCCGCCGGCACGGCCTTGCCGCGCAGCGCGATGCGCCGCTTCCCGGTTCCCGCCTTCTCGGCGTCGATCGCGTGGGAGGGGCTGTCGACGGCCGCCAGCGGCACGCCCGCATCGAGATTTATCGCCAGCGTCACAGGGTTGAGCGGGGCTTCGCGGGACGTGTCGCGGACGGGGATCGTGCGGATTTGCGCCGACCCTCCGAGTCGTTCGGGCGCGTGCCTGACGAGGGCTGCCGTCCGCTGCCCCGGATCGAACCGCGGCGCCACGACGAGCGGGAAGCGGAGGCTGAACTTCCCGTCGTCGTAGCGGAGCCGCGACAGATAGCGCAGCTCGACCGCGATCCGCCCATGCGGAGGGATATTGGCGACGTCGTTGGTGAACAGGTTCGGCCGGTGCTGTTCGACCAGCGCCGCGCGCCGTCCCTCCCGCCGGGCCTGTTCGTAGGTGCGCCGCGCCGCCTTGCGCTCCGCGATGCGCGCTTCGATGATCCGGTCTCCCAGGGAGATCGTCATCCGGTTGACCGCCGAGTCTTCCGGCAGGGGAAAGACGTAGCGGCCTTCGAGCCAGCCGTCGGTCGGATTCACGAAGTGCTGGCGGACGATCGTCGTGGCGACGATGCCGCCGACATCGATCTCGACCTCGGTGGCGACCAGCGGCGCCGGCGCATATCGGCCCGCTTCCTCCGTGCGGAAGAGAAGCTGTCCCCTCTCGACGTCGGCCAGGCGCATCGGCGGCGGCGTTTCGGAGGGCGGGGCGGCCGGCGTCTGCGCGACGGCGGCGATCGGAGTCAGCAGGATCAGGACGGCAAAGGCGGCGGATTTCATGACGGCTCCCGGTGCGATATCGGACGGGCGCTATCGGACACCGCCGGTATGGCGAGGCGAGGGCGAAATCGGGCGCCCGCAAGGCGGTTTCGCGGCATTTCAGGGACGGTTTCCGGCCGGGGCCCGTTTGATCGGGATCAAGGACAGGCAGCGGCGGGCGGCGGACAATCGCCGGACAGCAATCCAGAACCATCGACGGGGGAGCCATGGCCCGGACGCTTGACCGGCTGCGCGAGGAACACCGCGCCATCGAACGTCTTCTCAGGGCGATCGAGCACCAGCTTGCGATCTTCGAACGCGGCGAGAGGCCCGACTACGACGTGCTCGAGGCGGCCGCGGATTACTTCTCCGATTTTCCCGACCGCTGCCACCACCCGAAGGAAGACGCGATCTATCGCCGGATGCGGACGGTCGATGCGAGGGCGGCCGACGCCACGATGGCGCTCGAGGGCGAACACCGGCGGATCGGAGAGCTGGTCCGGCAATTCCGCGAAACGGTGCGCGCCGTACTTGCCGAACGAGAGGTGCCGCGTGCCGGATTTCTGCAATTCTCGCGCGCTTTCGTGGATGAGCAGCGTCGGCATCTAGCGGAGGAGGAGGAGCAATTCTTCCCGCTTGCCGAGCGGCTGCTG
>JAYQUR010000319.1:0-4270 GCA_038148075.1 Alphaproteobacteria bacterium
CCTATAAACGTATGAACGCCAAATGATCATCTAGAAAATATCGTTGCTCATGATAATTATGATGGTACTCAAAAGGTCGCGGCGCGTGTAGAGATTGAGCGGCGAAAGCAAAATGAGAGTGATTCAATAAAAGCGGCAGAGCGTCTAGAAAATGAAAAAATTCAAGCAGAGCAACGCGCAAGACAATATCTTTTCGATCAGAAAGCGATCGATTATGAAGCGGCCAAATATTTAGGCAGTTTTCACAAAGGGGCGTCTACGTTAGCGGCTGGTGGAATTAGTATCTCAGTCGTTATTCTTTCCCAGATCGCTAAAAATCCGGTTGAAGCATCAATAAATTATGGATCTGTCGCATGGGTTAGCTTCTTGCTTTGTATGGGCTGCGGCATTGGATTCTATTTGCTTCAATATGCTTTCCAGGCAAAATTTAGGCAGCTTCTTGAGCATGATAGTTATTCTGAATTGGACATTTTTTTGTGGTTTCGAAATTATCCATTTGTGGCTCGTTTACGAGATATGACCGGCCCAGCATCGATCATTTTCCTCGTTGGAGGAATGATTATGACCATGATTTTTGTAAGCATGAACATTACCACCCGTGAGCAAGCATTAGCTAAACAGACAAAAATGGCGGATATCGCCGAAGTGTCAAAGAATGCAGTTGAAAAAATAAATAAAGAAGCCGCGGCAGTCGCGGCTATCGCTTCCGAAATTGCTGTTCAGGTTAGGGCAGCAAAATTGGCTGCGGAAGCCGCAGCGAGGGCAGCAGAGAGAGCTCAAAATGTAGCGGAAGAGATTTCCAAGACAACTGCCCCGAAAAAAAATTGAACGCTGGGTTTAAATAGAATTTGTCCCATATATTTGGCGCGCCGATGAAGTTAAATCTTAATTATTTCCCAATCATAACGACTATTAGTCCGCCCCCGCCTTGACCCTCTGCCGCCGATCCGCCCTAATCCGCCCCTGATCCACGGGACTCACGAACAACCGACGAAGGGGGAGCGCGCCATGGCGGGCGAGGACATCACCATCCAGGCATCGGACGGCTCGGGCGGCTTCATGGCCTACCTGTCGCCGCCGGCCGGCGGCGGGCCGGGGCCGGGGGTCATCATGTGCCACGAGATCTTCGGCGTGACGCCGTGGATCCGCGAGACCGCCGACCTGTTCGCGGCGCACGGTTACTGCGTCGTCGCCCCCGACATGTTCTGGCGCATGAAGCCGGGCTTCGTCGGCGACCACACCAGCGAGGCCGACACGGCCGAGGGGCGCGACTACAAGGCGCGCATCGACTACGACAAGGCGATGGAGGATCTGCAGGCCTGCATGGACATGCTCAAGGCCCGCGCCGACTGCAACGGCAAGGTCGCCATCACCGGCTTCTGCACCGGCGGCACGCTCGCCTATCTCGCGGCGGGCCGGCTCGACCTCGACGCGGCGGCGCCGTATTACGGCACCAACATCCACAATTTCTACGACGAGGGGCGCAACATCAAATGCCCCACCATCCTGCATCACGGCGACGCGGACGACCGCGTGCCCGCGGACCTGCCGCAGCGTCTTGCCGAGGCGGTGGCCGACGTGCCGCACGCGGAGGTACTGGTCTACAAGGCGGGCCACGCCTTCGCGAACACGCACCGGCCGGAGGACTATTACGTCGAGGACGCGGCGAAGCTCGCGCACAAGCGCACGTTCGAGCTGTTCGACAGGTTGCGGTAGGGCAAAACGCCTTAGCATTTCCCGGATGCGGTGGTACATTCCGCGCGGCTTCGGGGACCGGCGGCGCGGGGGCGTCTCGGCCGGAGGTGTCGCATAGAGTAGTAGCGTGTAGGGGGGACAGATGCGCATTCGGGAAATAGTCGTGGCGGCGATGCTGCTTGCAGGCCTGGCGGGCGCGCCGGCGCAGGCGGTCGTCATCGATTTCGAGGCGCTGGAACACGGCGGGACGGGGCAGCTCGCGCTGTCCGGCACCGGCAAGTTCTACAGCGAGAACGGCTTCGACTTTAACAGCAGCTCGACCACCAACAATTTCGCCGTCTGGGGCACCGCCAGCGCGAACTATCTCGGCAGCACGGCGCTGTGGAACGGCGACGGCACCGGGGTGACAGGCATCACGACGCTGACGCGTACCGGCGGCGGGTCGTTCGACCTGAACTCGATCGATGTCGGCGAACTGTTCGTGACCGGCTCCGGCATCGCGACGGTCGAGTTCGTGGGCACGTTCTTCGGCGGCGGCACGATCTCGCAGAGCTTCACCACAGACGGCGTCCGGGCCACCGGTTCCGGCTTCGAGACCGTCGACTTCACCGGGTTTACCGACCTCGTCAGCGTCTCGTGGCTGCAGGTAACGCCGTTCATCCAGTTCGACAACGTTACGCTCGACGAGGCGCCCGTCTCGGCGGCGGAACCGGCGGCGCTCGCGATTCTCGGTCTTGGTTTTGCAGCGCTCGGCCTGTACGGCCGCCGCAGGCGGACCTGACTACAGCGCGCCGAATCCGAGGGGCGTACTTCCAACCGCATGGGCGACGGCGTGAGCGAAGCATTCCTCGGGATGGCCGGGGTCGATCTCTGGACCTTCTCGTGGCTGACGGCGCTGGCCGTGGGCTCGGCGTTCGTCGCCGGCGTCGCGGGGACGGCCGGCGGCATGATCCTGATCGCCGGCATGGCGTTCGTGTTTCCGCCGACGCTGCTGATCCCGCTGCACACGGTCGTCCAGCTCGGCGCGGCGACCAGCATGGCCTTGTCGCGCTGGCGCTGGCTGATGCGCGAGACGGTGCTGCCGTTCACGATCGGTGCGGCGGTCGGCGCCGCGATCGGCGGGCGCATCTTCGTCAGCCTGCCGGAGAACCTGCTGCTCGTCCTGCTGGCGCTGTCGATCCTGATCCTCACCTGGATTCCGGCGCTGGCGCGTTTCGGGCCGGAGAAGGGCCGTTTCGTGTTCGTCGGCTTTCTCGTCACCTTCCTCGGCGTGTTCATCAGCGCGACCGGCTCGATGCTGGCCGCCTTCACGATCGCCGCCGCGCCCGACCGGCGCAACCATATTGCGACCCTCGGCAGCCTGATGGTCGTCGTGCATATCGCCAAGCTGGTGGCGTTCGGCCTGATCGGCGTGCAGTTCGGCAGCTACGCGCCGCTGATGGCGGCGATGATTGCGGCGTCCTTCGTCGGCACCTGGCTCGCCAAGCCGGTCCTCGACCGCATCCCCGAACGCGCCTTCCGTCTCGCCTTCCAGATCGTCCTGACGCTGCTCGGCCTGCGGCTGCTGGCGAAGGCGACGGGGTACTGAGCGAGTCCTTTCCGAAAGGGTGAAGCCGACCCGCGAGCAAATCCGGGCGCGCGTCTGAAGCGCAGCCCCTCCGAATTTTCAGGCGCCCGCGCATTCCCGCGGAGAGCCTTTCTTTTTGCCGTTCTCTTAACGGCGTTCGTTCCCACGAAAGGATAGCTATGAACAACTATCAACCGGACTACCACACCGATCGTCCTATCGGCGCTGGGCACAGCAGCGCTGCCGACGTTCGTCGTCTGAGACGCGCGCTTGGCCGCATCGGATAAGGCCGGTTTCCAACCAAAGCCGCGTCGAATGTGACGCCCGGCCTGAGAGATTCGGTCGTTAAGTTCCAGTCGGATCTCGGCCTAGAACCCGATGGCGTGATCGAGCCGGGAGGCCCGACCGAATCTGCGCTGTCGATTGCGCTCCGCGCGAGAAATCTCGACGGCGAAGCCGCAGTGGAGGAATTGCGGGACGCTTTCGCAAGCATCGGCGATGAGGGCTTCGTGTTCCGTGCGTCCCCGGATCGTCGGGGAATGGGCGAATGGGTCGACGGCCGGGATGAGGATTTGACGGGCGGGAAGCCCGGCCGCACGGCGGGTCGGTCGAAGACGCTTATCGCTTCGAAAGTCCGAAAATTCCCGTTCGAAAGGCCGGGGCAATGGATCCTCGAGGGTGGTGGCGCCGGCGGCGGGGGCGCCTCGGGCGGCCGTGTCGAGTGGAGGCTGCTTTGGCGAGGGATCACGAACCGGCTTTTCGGCGATGTACCCGAGACAGAGGCTTCCGAGGTTCCGCCTGGTGGAAAGACCGAACCCATGAAGCGAACCGAGCCGTACAACGGCCCGGAGCTCACGCTTCCGCCATCGCCGCCGGAACCGCCCGAGGAGCCCGAACACAAAGAGGAATTTCCCACCGAAGAACGCGCACCGACGGTGACGGTCTCGCCCGTTCCGGAAGAGGGCAAGCCGGGCCTGACGATCTTCCCCGATCAGTCGACTCTCGTCG
>JAYQUR010000320.1:0-4269 GCA_038148075.1 Alphaproteobacteria bacterium
AGGCGTGAAGCTGCAGAGCTATAAGGACGGCGGGCTCGCCGACGTCGCCACCTTCACGATGAAGGAAGGCTTGCAGTGGAAGACCGGCGCAGGCGTTCGAACCGAAACCGATCTGAAGCCCTATGTCGGCAAGCGGGCGCAGGCGGGACGGCTCGCGATGCGCGGCTTCCCGCGGAACAACCGCTTCGGGAACTACGAGTAGGGAGCGCCGGCTCGGCCGGTAGATTTCAGAAGTTCAGCGAAATGTCGCGGTGGACCGACAGGCAGCTCGCGACTTCCGCGGCCTGATCTCCGTTGAGTCGTTTCTGGGCGCGCAGGCCGATCGTATCCCGCGTAGCGACATCGTAGGCCTTGAGCCCCGGAAGCAGTTCCGCCGCCGCGCGTTTGCGCCACGCCACTTCGGCGGCGTAACGCTCGAATCCTTGTCTGAGCGACTGCGCGGCGCGGGCCGCGTTCGGTTCGTTGCGGGACAGATCGCGTCGTGCGCGCGAGAAGCGGGACTTGATATGGCTCGTCCCGCCGATGTTGTTGAAGAGGGTCTCGACTGCACGGATCTTCGCCGCCGCCGCTTCCGCTGTGTCCGTGGACGCGACGTTCTCGATAGTGCGAAGCTGCGCTTCGATGGCGACCAGAGCGTCGGTCTGCTCGATAATCGCGATTATTTCGGCGACGGGCTCGTAGCCCTCGTCGACCGTGCGGCGGTATTGCGTCCGCGCGCGTTTCTCGGCGGCGGCGAGGTCGACGTACTTCTTGCGCAATGCATTCCAGTCCGCCGGAATCCGCGCCTGCAGGTCCGCGACGTCGGTCTTGAGACGCTCGATCTCGGCGTTGACGGCATCTGCGCCCCCGGTTGCATTGCGGGCGATCCGGCGCAGGTCGTTCTCGCGGTCGGCGATGCGCGCCTGGATGGCGCGAATATCGCCTTCGATCCGCCGCGCTTCGAGATGAACGGGCGTATAGTCGGGAACATAGGCCTGAACGGCGGCTTCCGCCGTGCGGACGTCCGCGACGCGCTCGAACGTCTTGCCGGCGCTCTCGAACGCCTGCTTCAGCTTCCGCTGCTGGGCCGCCGGCAGATAAGATATGTCGAGGGACTTCGCCGTCGAGATGGCGTCGCGCAACGCGTCGCCTCTGGCATCGTAGGCTTTGAACAGCATGTCTTCGATGCAGTAGGACAGCCGGGGATTCTTGGGTGGCGGCGCGGTCTCGGATGTTAGGTAGACCCGGTTCGGCAGATAGTTCACGAGGCCCGGCCACAACCCGACAATGGCGAGGCCGCCGAGCTGCAGCAGGATGAACGGCACCACGCCCGCGTACATCTGAATCGTCTTGACGGACGGCGGCGCGACGCCGCGCAGGTAGAACAGCGCAAATCCGAAGGGAGGGGTCAGGAACGACGTCTGCATGTTCACGCCGATCATCACGCCGAGCCAGACGGCGGTGACGTTCGCCGACGTATCGGCGAGCAGGATCGGCGCGATGATGGGAACCACGACGACGGCGATCTCGATGAAGTCGAGGAAGAAACCGAGAATGAAGATCACCGCCATGACGACGACGAACTTCGTAATGAAACCGCCGGGCAGCCCCGAGAGAAAATCGCGGACGAGGTCTTCGCCGCCGAACGCACGGAATGCCGCGGTCAGCATCGCGGCGCCCAGCAGGATGATGAAGACCAGCGAGGTCGTCTTCGCGGTTTCCACCATCACGCCTTTGAGCGTTTCGTCGATCCTGTAGATGCGCCAGAGGCTCCAGAATACCGACACGAGCAGGAAGAAGACCGCGATCGCGGCGAGCGCGACGCCGGTCCAGTCTTCCACGGTTCGCGAGTTCTTGATGTTTATGTCGTAGATATTCAGCAGCGTGACGATGGCAACGATCGACAGCACGGCGAGGACGGCGGGCCGGTACGCGCCTTTCTTGCCGTCCATCAGCCGGTAGCCGGCCATGATCGCCGCACCGATGGCGCCGATCGCACCTGCCTGATTGACCGTCGCGACGCCCATGATGATCGACCCGAGCACGATAAAGATCAGCGTCAGCGGCGGCAGCAGGGCAAGCACCACCTTGACGAGGAAGGCCAGGTCGAACTTTTCCTCGAAACGGACCGGAGGCGCGGTCTTGGGCCGGATGATGGCGACGATCAGGATGTAGGCCATATACAGACCGACGAGGACGAGACCCGGGATCAGCGCGCCGAGGAACATGTCGCCGGCGCTGGTCGACGACAGGCCGAACTCTGTCGGCATGGAGAACTGGCCTGTCGCCTGCTTGAATTCCGCCTGGCGGATCGTGCTTGCCTGGTCGGTGGCGCTTGCGAGCTGGTCGGCGAGAATGATCAGGACGATCGACGGCGGGATGATCTGGCCGAGCGTGCCGGACGCGCTGATCGTGCCGGTCGCCAGCGCCTTCGAGTAGTTGGCGCGCAGCATCACCGGCAACGAGATCAGCCCCATCGCCACCACGGTTGCGCCGACGATGCCTGTGGTCGCCGCCAGCAGGGCGCCCACGAAAACGACGGCGATGCCGAGACCGCCCGGGATCGGTCCGAACAGCTGCGCCATGGTGACGAGCAGGTCTTCGGCCACCTTGGAACGTTCGAGCATTATGCCCATGAAGACGAAGAGCGGGATCGCGATCAGCGTGTCGCGCTCTACCTCCCAGTAGACGCCGCGGAAGTTCGTGACGCCGGCGTCGAGCCACTGGGCAGGGCCGCCGTGGAGAAAATACGCGTCGGCGTCGCCGGCGAAGACGTAGCCGCATAACGCGGCGAGGGCGATCGACAGGATGGCGGAGCCGGGCAGGGCGAACGCGACCGGATAGCCGGACGCGAGGGCGAAGGCCATCGTGAGAACCAGGAAGAGGAGAAAGACGATTTCCATGGGGCCTACGTTCTTCCGGTCTCTGTCACGGGGCGTGCTGCTCGCCGACTGGGCGCGCGTCCGGGTCGTTCGCGATCACGGCGGCGTTGCGCATCGCATAGCCGAGGAACTGCAGCATCATGGTCAGGGCGTAAACGAGCAGGAAGCCGGCCATCAGGTACTTTATGTAGAGGCCGTACCCGCTCTGCGAGACTTCGTAGGTCAGCAGCGGCGCGTTGATCAGGTTCGACTTGTCCCACATGCCGGACGTCATGATGATCCAGCACAGGGGCACGCCGAGTACGGCCGATCCGACCGTGTTCGACCATGCCTTGGCGCGGGGAGACATGCCGGCATAGAGAATGTCGACGCGGACGTGGCCTTCCTCGATCAACGTGTAGGCGCTGGCGAACAGGAACAATGCGGCATACCAGAACCGGACGAGATCGCCCATGAAGGCCTGTTCGTACGAAAAGATGAAACGCGCGAGAACGATCTGGAACTCGGCCAGAACGATCAGCAACGCGAGCCAGGAAAACCCGATCGAGCGATGGAACGCGGCGATGACGAACGCCAGGGCGATCAGCGGATAGTGGACGACGTCGCCGCGGTAGCTGGCGCGTCCGAGCTGGGTGGCGAGGTCCTTGCCCACCGTTCCCTCCAGCATGTTTTCCACGCGCAGGAACGAGATCGCCATGTCGGCGATACCGACGAACAGGACGGCCCAGAAGGCTGCCCGCGCGATATAGGCGGCTGCCCGCGCAAGCATATCCGCATCGGTCGTCAGGGTTCTGCCGCGACGCGCGGCGGCGTACCAGATGACGGTCGCGATCGCCGCGGCGTAGAGGCCCAGCTGAACGAACCCCTGGACGACCGCGCCGGACGACAATGGCGGCGGGGCGGGTTTCGGTGCGCTAAGGCCGTAATGGGCGAAGAGGCCGGTGAGGCCGGGCCATCCCTGCCAGAAAATCAGGTAGTTGTTCAACGTGAAGACGAGTGCGACCGCCGCGGTTCCGAGCGCCGCTACGCGAAGGAGGCGGGTCGCCGGCGTGCCGGCGGTCGGTGATGCGGCGGTTACGGACGCCATGTCGTCGGTCACGGAAAGAGCGGCTGCACGGTTACGTGCGGCCGACGCAGAAAGCGGAGCCGTTTGGCTCCGCTTTCCGGTCGGTCAGTATCTGCCGCTCAGGTCCCGAGCACGCGGTTGCGCTGCTGGACGTAGGCCTGGTCCGAAATCTTGGTCCAGGCGCCGAGTTCCTTGCGCGCACCCACGAAGCTCTCGTGGATTTTCTTGGCCAGCGGGCTGTGGTCGCCAACCGTCGCAAACACTTCCTGTGCCGCATCGCCGAAGCTGTCGTAGATGTCGTCGTTGAAGCGGCGCAGCTGGACGCCGTTCTCGGTGACGAGC
>JAYQUR010000321.1:0-4243 GCA_038148075.1 Alphaproteobacteria bacterium
GGGCCGGAGGGTCACCCGAGGGGGCCGGGGGATGGAGTAGGAGGGGAAAGTCAAATCCGGACAGTACCGAGTGGCCCTAAGACGGGCAATCGCCCATGGTGGGAAGCGAGACTCGCCGAATGTCTCGGCGCCAAATTCGTATCGCCGATCCGTGGGAAGTCTCGCGAGTCGACTATCTAGACGGAGCTTCGTGGCTTGCGGTATGGTCTCTGCCATGCGAAGCGCTCGCCGCTCGCGATCCAGGCAAAGGAACAACATGAGCAACGCGAAGATCAAAAGAATCAATGACGGCCGGATGCCATTCGATGCGCGCGGCCGGCGACGTGGCGGACTTCCTGTTGACGATCGCGGGACGCAGGAGTGTCTCATGAGCGGCTGGCGAACCATAGAAGTCGGCGGTCGGTCGTGGCGCTATCGCTTCGGTCGTGGCAACGTGGTCATCCGCTCGGCGGACGGCAAGAGCACCGTCGTCAGGTACGAGGATCTGACCGGCAGATCGAACGATGTGATCGAGCGCGGGCAGTGGAAGAAGACGATCGACGGCATGGTCAAGCCGGGGCATGTGTGCGGGCGGATCCGGAAGCACCTACTCCCGACGACGGGAGGCGCGTCGTGAACGGCTGAATCGCTGCGCGTGACGTGGAGATCGAGTGCGTGTGGTTACAAGGCATTAGAAAACCGGCAAATGCGCCGGATTAAGGAGACATATGTATCGTCGTATCATCATCGCATTGTTCATCTTCGTCCTCGGCGCGGCCTGCTACAAGGCCGGCGGGAACGGGCCGCGCAAGTGTCCGAACGGACAGACCGTGTACCAGTGCGATGTCACTGGCATTTGCGGCTGTACCAAGAAACCGCTCCGACAGCGGTTTCTGATCTGCTCCGACTCCGAGGCCAACGCCGATAATACGGCGTTCAAGAAATTGACAGGCGCCATGGATATCCTCAACGAGATCAGCGTCTTCTGCGAGAACACCGGCGGCACCACGCTGCCGGAGAGCATCGAGCCCGCCGTGGAGCTGCGACCCGAAGCGTGGGGCGACGCCGCCTGTTCGGCCTGTATGGCCAAGTCCTGCCACGATATCTCATTCCAGTGCGCGCAGGAAGTGGGCGGGTGCCATTGTCTTGAGCAATGCCAGGTCGGAAGCACGGAAGACAATTTCGTGGCCGACCTATCGACATGCGGGTGCCCGGCAAGCGATTCGCCTACCTATGATGCGTTCCGGCAGTGCGCGGTCGACAATTGCACGGATGCTTGTTTCCCCGCAACCTGTACGTGCCACTAGCGACTCCGCCCGGAAGGCTCGGCCCGCACCCGAGGCCGGGCCTTTCGGCGTGAGAGGTGCCGCCGGTGGTGACCGGGCGGCTCGACGGAGAGGAGCGAGGGATGAACGATACGAGTAACGACGCAGCAGCACAGATCGAGACCTTGCGGGCAGAGCGCGACGAAGCGCGCTCGTGGGTCCGCCGGCTCACGGCCACGCAGCGGGTGCTCACCTGCGCATTCTGCGGCGAGGCATACCCGCCTGGGACGCCGGAGAGTAATGACGCCGCGCTCTTGGCTCACGTCAAGGTGTGCGTGAAGCATCCGATGCGGGATGTCGAGCGGGAGCGCGATGTCGCGGTGGCCACGCTACTCACGCGGATCAAAATGGAGTCGGAAGACGCGAACAACCAGCGACTCGCGGCAGACGACGACAAGCAACCGATCACGGCGGGCGGGTTCGAGGCGCGGCGCGTCGCCATGATCGAGGCATACAAGATGGTGCGCGATGCTTTCGGCGGGGCCGGAGCGCGAAGCGCCGAGAACCTGATCGCCGCGATTCGCGCGGTCACGGTCGACATGCCCAACGACCAGCCGAACGGACCCGCGGAGCGGGCGCTGCTCGACCTCGAAGCCATGCTCGACCTGAGCGGCTGGAATTGGAGCGACGCGGAAACCTGCCGCCGCCGGCTGGCCAACGTCAATGACGCCATGGCGAAGCTCTGCGAGGCGCTGGCCGACGACGCGCGCCGCCTGCGCATAGCGGCCGAAGCGCACTTCGGCGGGGACTTCAGGGCGCCTACTGCGGCGGAGAGGAGCGAGGGAAGATGAGCGAGCACCAAGTGCCCGCGTTCGTCGAGGCTTGGGCGAGAGCAGAGGAGCGGGCGATCGAGCGGGAGGCCGAAGAGCTGGCAGGCGTCGAGCGGGAGCTACGCGCCGCCGAGCGGGAGCGCGACGAGCTGCGCCGCCGGGTGGCTGACCTCACCGTGATCGAGGCGAACCTGCGGGACTCGTGCCGGATCGCGCTCGCCAACTTGGAGGAGGAGCGCGCCCGCGTCGCCGAGCTGGAGGCGGCGCCCGGCGGGCATCGGGCAGCGGCGCTCATCACGGAAATTGACGGGCTCGCCGAGGATGCCGTGAAGGAAGCTAACCGGAGCGAGTTCACGGCGGATCGCGTGAAGGCGAATGCGCGTGCGGCTGCATTTGCGGAAGCGACGACGACGATCCGCGCGCACTTCGCCGCCCCATCGCCGCGCGATCTCGTGGTCGCCGAGATACTGGCGCTCCCCGAAGCTGATCCGGATCATGAATCGCGCTCCGAAGTGGACGATGCCGCGATCGAAGTCGAGCAGGCCGCCACCGATCTGAGCCAACGCCTCTGCGGCGGCGCTCCGTTGGACACCGAAGCGCGTGACACCGCCAAGCGGATCGCCGCCCTGGCGATCTTCATTGTCCTCGCCTGCGACGCCGAGAAGGGAGGCGCGTGATGCGCAACGGCAAGCCCGCGGGCATCCTGAGCGCGGCGGAGATCGAGGCGATGCGCGCCAAGCTCCGCGCGTTTGACGCGGACTCGCCGGGTAGTGATGCGCAGGTCGACAGCGCTTACGAATGCACGAAGGCGCTCGGCGACGCGCTCGTCCACCTCGACGCCCTCACCCCGCCGCCGGACGAGGTGGACGCGGAGGCGTTGGGGCGCGCGACGCGCGTTGCGGTCAAAGGTGCCGATATCATGGCCGGTGACGAAGCAATCGCTCGTGGCCTTACGGTCAGATCCTACCCGGCCGATTGGTCGCGCGGTAGACAGGCTGGCCCGGAGCGCAATCAGCATATGCTAGATGTTGAGCATGTAGAGCCGCATCGCATCGCAAGATGCTTTGCCTTTTCATGGATACTCGTCGGCATGTATATCTCGCCCGGAACGTCCGATATGGTCTCGCGCTGCCTCGACGCCGGCATCGCTTGTACGATCATTCCGCCCGGAGCGAGGCCGTGAGACCGCAATGCAAGAGCGTGCGCCGAATTTTCTGCTAAAGATTAAGAGGTAACCATGAACATACGCCCTATCGACCCGGCTATTTTTGAAATTGCGCTTGGCCTTTCGGCGGAGCAAGCTCGCGCCGATGCGTTGCAGGCCGAACGCGCGGCCGTGCTGCAACGGATGCCTGGATTTGTGCCGAGATTTTGGCACACGCACGCGGAATTGCCGGAAGATCCGAGGCGCAGTCGGGAGTCTGGGGTCATCGATCCGTGGGCCGAGCCGACATTCATGGCATCGATACCGCCGACGTTCCTTGAGGGCCTGTTTTCCAGATCGGCTAGGCTCAACTACATCGCGAGCGTTCGCAGCGGACGATTCTACTGGATTCGCTGATGACCTCCGACCGCCCCATCGTTACCGTCTCCGCCGGCCTCGCCGTCTCCGAGGAAGCGCTCGCGCTCGTCCGTGCGGATGTCGAGGAGGCGAAGGCCAACCTCGAATTCCGACGCGCTCCGGGCACCCTGGCGACCTACGCGAACGAGTGGAAGCAGTTTCAGAAATGGGCCGCCGAGCGCATGGTCGAGACTTTGCCGGCGAGCGCCGAGACCCTGGCGGCCTATATCGCCAACCTGGGAACACGCAGGAAGCCAGCCGGCATCGCGGTGGCCATCTCGGCGATCGCATGGAGGCATCGGGAGGCTGGGATTCCGTGCAAGCACCGAATGCCGATGGTTCTCGATCAACACGAATCGGTGCGACGGCGGCGCAAGGTGCGACCCGAGCAGAAGGCCCCGCTCACCGTCGACTTGCTTCGCAAGGCCGTCGACAAGTGCCCGGGCACGCTCCCGGGGAAGCGCGACCGCGCTGTGCTCCTCGTGGCTTTCGCGGGAGCATTCCGGCGCGAGGAGCTGGTGTCGCTCCTCGTCTCCGATCTCACATTCGAGGAGAAGGGCGTCCGTATCCTTCTCCGCGACAGCAAGACGGATCAGATGGGCGTCGGG
>JAYQUR010000322.1:0-4240 GCA_038148075.1 Alphaproteobacteria bacterium
CGCCTCTTGTGGAAAAACTAATGTTTTTGCCGACAGTTGTCTTTTTTCCCTTTAGCGGTGTTACTATCCGGAAACGGTTCGATAGGGAGCGAACGAATGGCCGATACAGAAACGATGACATCGACTGCCGCCGGCGATGCCGCCGGCCTGCCTACGCGCGGCGTGCATCACCTCGCGCTGACGACCGAGGACATGCAGCTGACGACGGATTTTCTCGTCAACGTGGTGGGCATGCCGCTCGTTCATGCCATGACAGTGCCGCCCGGCGTCGGGGTCGGTCCGAAGAACCGGGGCAATCCGCCCTACGAGGAAATCCGGCATTATTTCTTCGACATGGGCCATGACAGCCTGCTGGCCTATTTCGAGATTCCCAAGGGCGAGAAACCGCAATCCGACCGCGATGCGATCGGCGGCATGCAGCATTGCGCGTTCGTCGTCACCCCCGAGCATATGAAGGCGTTGCAGGGCAGGCTGGAAGCCGCCGGCGTCGAGTATGACGGACCGGTCGACATTCTGCCCGGGCTCGTTTCGCTCTATTTCCGGGATCCCAACGGAATCCGCTTCGAAGCGTGCTGCCAGCCGGAAAAAGGCGCCAGTCCCGGCGTGATCGAATCCGTCCTGCAGACCAAGGCCGAGGCGCGCAAGGAGTTGGAAACGACCGGCGCGACCGAGGAATGGATTCGCGACGTCGTCGCGAACCTGCCCGACTAGGGGCGAAGCCTAAGCGCGGTATCCCAGGCCCAGCCGCGCCGAATTGGGCATGAGGACGGTGCCGTCCTCCCGCCAGGGCTCGAACGTTTCCCGTAGCTCGGCGACCAGTTCGGCCTGCTCGGCCGGCGTCAGGCGGTCGAGGATTTCGATGTAGCCGCGGCGCAGGCCGCGATCGATGTAGTCGTCCAGGTCGTCGACGCGACGCCGGTATCGCAGCTCGCGTTCCTCGACCTCCGCAAAGCCGGCGGCTTCCAGTATCTCGGCGACCAGACCCGGCGCGCCGAGGCAGTGCCGCTGGGGCGGCGGGCCCTCTTCCCGGCCGAGCACGGCGGCCATCGCGCGGCGCAGAACGAAGAAAGGCGGGTTTTCCTCGTAGGGGCCCCATACGACATAGGCCGCGCGTCCGCCGGGACGCAGGACACGCAGCGCTTCGGCCGCGGCGGCTATCCTGTCGGCGGGAAACATCAGGCCGAAACGGCAGGTAACCGCGTCGAAGCTCTCGTCGGCGTACGGCAGCGCCATCATGTCCGCCGCTGCGAAGTCCATCCTGTCGATCCCGACATTTGCCGCGCGCAGGCGGGTGTGCGACAGCATCTCGAAGGTCAGGTCGCAAGCCGAAATCCGGCCCGCGTCGCCCAGCATCAATCCGATCGAGATCGCCGGATCGCCGGTGCCGGATCCGAGATCGAGGACGCGTTCGCCCGGCCGAAGCGAGGCGTTCTCTATGATCATCCTGTTGAAGGTATCGTCGGTCGAAAGACCGGTGGCCGCCGTGGCGGTCCAGCCCGCGCTCCGGCCTCTCCAGTGCGCGGCACCGAGCTGGTTCTGATCGTCCATCAGGTCTTGCGGCGGCCTTCGCGTTCCGCAAACGCGAAATAAAGCTCGCGCGCCCGGCTCGCCACCGGCCCGATCTGGAAGTCGCGGTCGGCGATCCCGACGACGGGAAGAACTTTCGAATAGTTGCCGGTCAGGAACACCTCGTCGGCGTCGAACAGCGCGTCGAGCGTGATCGTCGTCTCGCGCACCGGCCGCCCGTCGTCCGCCAGCAGTTCCATCACGCGCCGACGCGTGAGGCCCGACAGGAACGAGCCGTTCGGCGCCGGCGTGGTGACCTCGTCGTCCTTCACCATGAAAAGATTGTTGGTTGCGAACTCCGCGACATTGCCCAGCGCGTCGAGCACGACGGCGGTGCCGTATCCCTTGTCGCGCGCCTGGCGCAGGGCGCGGCCGACATTGGGATAGAGGCAGGACGCCTTCGCGTTTGTCGGCGCCGCTTCCGGCGTCGGCCGACGGTAGCTGGAGACCATCGCCGTGACGCCGCGCCACTCGGGCAGGGGAGCTTCGAAGACGCTCAGCAGGAACTGGCTCGAGTCCAGATCGGGGGCGACGAACCCGTCCTCGAAATACATCATCGGGCGAACGTAGAGTTCGGCGTCTTCGGGGAATTTCTCGATTCCTTCCCAGCACAGCGTCATCATCTCGTCCGCGTCCATCGGCGGCGTCATGTCGAACGACTTCGCCGAGGAAATCAGTCGAGCGCAATGCCGGTCGAGGTCGGGCGCGAGTCGTCCGAACGACCGTGCGCCGTCAAATACGGTGGACGCCATCCACCAGGCATGGCTCATCGGGCCCAGCATCGGCGGGTTGCCCTCGTACCAGGTGCCGTCCTTCCAGGTGAACGACTTGCGCTCGATCACGCCAGCGCCTCCGGGGCGATCTCGCCCGCTTCCGTCTCGTCGCGAAACGCCTTCGCGTAGGCGTGGATGCGCGTGACCATGGCATGCAGACCGTTGGCACGGCTGCCGCTGAGATGCGAACCGAGCTCCAGAACCTCGAAAAACGCCGGCGGTGTGCGGATGATCTCGTCGGGCGTTCGCCCGGAATAAACGCGCAGAAGCAACGCAATGAGGCCGCGAACGATCATCGCATCCGAATCTGCGTCGAAATGGATCAGCCCGTCTTCGCGCCGGGCGTGGAACCAGACCTGCGACTGGCACCCCGGCACCTTGTGCGCGTCGTCCTTCATCTCGTCCGGCAGACCGTCCAGGTTCTTGCCGAGCTCGATGATGTATTCGTAGCGCTGGACCCAGTCGTCGAAAAACGCGAATTCGTCGGCGATTTCCTGCGTCGTCTCTTCCATGGATGCTTTATCGGTCATGCGCCCGATATAGGCGGGTTCGCCGCTGCGATCAATCTTGCCAGCGCCTTCGGCGCGTTCCTCCGGCCGTTCCGTGCCCGCGCGATTCGCGATAGGTTGCCGCGTCTTCACCAGACGGACCGGGTTTCTTGGCCGATATTCACTCCTGCCTGCTTCCCCTGCTGCGCCTGCTGCCGCCCGAGGCGGCGCACCGTGCGACCATCCGTGCGCTCGCGATGGGATTGGGCCCGACCGACCGGACGCCCGACGATCCGGTTCTCGCCACGTCCGTCTGGGGCCTCGACTTCCGAAATCCCGTCGGGCTTTCCGCCGGGTTCGACAAAGGCGCCGAAGTTCCCGACGCGATGCTCGCGGCAGGGTTCGGATTCGTCGAGGCAGGCACGGTCACGCCGCTGCCGCAGCCGGGAAACCCCAAGCCGCGCATGTTCCGGCTGACCGCCGACGCGGCGGCGATCAACCGGCTCGGCTTCAACGGCACCGGGCTTGTGCCGTATGTCGAGAGAATCTCGCGTCGCAAGAAGGGGCTCGGTCCGTTCGGCGCCAACGTCGGCAAGAACAAGACGACCGAGGACGGCGCCGCCGACTACGAGATTGGCATCGAGGCCGTCGCCCCCTACGCCGACTATCTGGTGACCAACATTTCGTCGCCGAACACGCCGGGACTGCGACGCATGCAGGGCCGCGAAATCCTCGCCGACATGATCGACCGCGTGCTCAAGGCGCGCGCCCGCGCGGTGCCGGAAAAGGACAGGCAGCCGCCGCTGATCGTGAAGATCGCGCCCGATCTCGACGAAAGCGAACGTGCGGATATCGCCGCCGTCGTGCTGGCTTCCGGCGTCGACGGGCTCACGGTAGCCAATACGACTGTCGCGCGGCCGGACCACATGCGCGATCCGCAGCTTTCGGAGGAGGGCGGCCTCAGCGGCGCGCCGCTGTTCCCGCTGGCGCTTGAGATCGTCGGCGACATGTATCGCCGGACGGAGGGGAGGATTCCCATCGTCGGTTGCGGCGGGGTGGCGAGCGGCGAGGACGCCTACCGGATGATCCGGGCCGGCGCCTCGCTGGTCCAGCTCTATACGGCGCTGGTCTTTCACGGGCCCGCGCTGATCCCCCGAATCAAGCGCGACCTGGCGCAACGTCTCCGAAACGACGGGTTTTCGAGCGTTTCCGAGGCCGTCGGAAGCGATCAGGGTTAACCGAATATCAACTGGTTAACGCCAGAGTTGGGAAGCTAGCAACTCCCGAACGGCACACATGTCCTTTGTACGTCATCTTCTGATCGCCCTTGTCTATTCCGCCGCCGCAGCCGGCATCGCGCTGTTCCTGCCGACGACCGTACCCGGCGTCGATACGAACACCGCGATCATGCTC
>JAYQUR010000323.1:0-4186 GCA_038148075.1 Alphaproteobacteria bacterium
GTATACCGCCGTAGCATCCGGGTCTGGTCCCGCGGAAAATCCGTCCGCGCATGTATGGTGCACCAGTTGTCCCACATCAGCAGATCGCCGCGCTGCCATTTGTGGTCGTAGATCACATCGGACGTCTTGATGTGCGCATTCAGCGCATCGATGATTTCGCGGCTCTCGTCTTCGTCGTAGCCGTCGATAAGCGCGGACATCAGTTCGTTTACGTACAGCGCCCGCCGTCCGGTTTTGGGGTGGGTGATGACAATAGGCTGCCACTGGTGATCGTAGCGGTCGATGCCGTCCTTCAGATTGACCGGTTCGGTCGGCAGGTACTTGTAGATCTGCAGGACCTTGCGGCCGTCGATCCGCGCCTTGAGGTCGTCGGAAAGCGTTTCCCACGCCTCGTACATGTTCGCGAACAAGGTGTGGCCACCGACCTGCGTCACTTCGATGGCGTAAAGCATTGTGCCCCAGTCCGGCTCCGCCGCGTAGCACTTGTCATGATGGAAGAACATCTCGCCGTCGGGCAGAGAACCGATAGGCACGCCGTTCTTGCGGACATTTGTCACCAGCATCAGGTTCTCGGAATCCGCCCCTTCCGGGCGCTCCTCCGGCTTCCTCAGGCGGCCGCCCAGGGGCCCGAACTGCTCGCAGAACGCGCGCTGCTGCTCGGGCGTCAGATCCTGGCCGCGGAACAGCAGGATCAGGTGATCGAGCCAGGCCTGGACAAGCGCAGCCCGCGTGCCCTCGGCGAGCGGTTCGGACAGGTCGAGCCCGCGCACCTCGGCGCCGAGCGACCTGTGAAGCGGGTGAAGAGAGAAGTCTGCCATGGGTTTTTATAGGACCGCGCAAAACGCGGGGTCAACAAAACACTTCGATTGCTAACGATCGGGTGCCGGAACGATTTGGCGCGTTGCCAGCCTCGCGTCTCCACCCCATATTGCCGGTGGAGACCTGCCCGAATGTCAGAAGCCGCATCCCCCGACACCGTCCTCGACCCCGTTTGCGGGATGACGGTCGACCCGCTGAAAACCCGCCACCACTACAAGTGGGAAGGAACGGAATCACACTTCTGTTCCGGTCGATGCCGTGCGCGCTTCAGCGCCGCGCCCGATGTCTATCTGCGGGGCGAAAAGCCGGCCTCCAAGGATAAATCCGGAGTCTATACCTGCCCGATGGACCCGGAGATCGTCCGGGACGGGCCCGGCGATTGCCCGATATGCGGTATGGCGCTGGAACCCGCCGGCGTTTCGATGGACGACGGGCCGAATCCCGAGCTGGTCGACATGAAGCGGCGCTTCGGCGTCTCCCTCGTCTTTCTCGTCCCGCTGATGGTTCTCGCAATGGGGGATCATGTCCCCGGTGTCGATATGGGCGCGATCGTGCCGCACGAATTCAATGCGTGGACGCAGTTCGTTCTCGCGACGCCGATCGTGCTGTGGGGAGGCCTGTCGTTCTTCCGGCGCGGCTGGTCGTCGATCGTCCGCCGTCAACTCAACATGTTCACGCTGATCGCCATCGGCACCGGAGTCGCCTTCGCCTATTCGCTCGTCGCCACCGTTGCGCCGGGCCTGTTCCCCGCGGAGCTTCGGAGCGCCCATGGCGGCGTGCCGGTCTATTTCGAAGCGTCGGGCGCGATCATCGTCCTCGTCCAGCTCGGCCAGGTGCTGGAACTGCGCGCCCGCGAAGCCACCGGCCGGGCGCTGCGTGCGCTTGTCAGCCTCGCGCCCGATACGGCCCGCGTCATTCGCGACGACGGAACGGAGGAGGACATTCCTCTCAACCATGTCGCCGTCGGCGACATGCTGCGGGTACGCCCGGGCGAGAAGGTGCCGGTCGACGGCTCCGTGGCGGAAGGCGCGGGTGCGGTCGACGAATCCATGATTACCGGCGAACCGATCCCCGTCGAGAAGAGACCGGGCGACGGCGTCATCGGCGCCACGCTGAATACGAACGCGAGCTTCGTCATGCGCGCCGACCGGATCGGCGACGACATGATGCTGTCGCGTATCGTCGATCTCGTCGCGGACGCACAGCGCTCGCGCGCACCGATCCAGCAGCTCGCGGACGTGGTCTCCGGCTGGTTCGTGCCCATCGTCGTCGGCATCGCGATTCTCGCCTTCGTCGTGTGGCTGGGCGTGGCGACGCTTCCCTTCGCGCTGGTTGCCGCGGTTTCGGTCCTGATCATCGCCTGCCCCTGCGCGCTCGGCCTCGCGACGCCCATGTCGGTGATGGTCGCGGTCGGACGCGGCGCGCAGGCCGGCATCCTTATCCGCAACGCCGACGCGCTCCAGACCCTGGACCGGGTGGAAACGCTGATCGTCGACAAAACCGGTACGTTGACCGAAGGCAAGCCCGCCGTCACCGCCATCGTCGCAACCGACGGATTCTCGGAAGAGGAGGTTTTGTCGCTGGCGGCGGGGCTCGAACGGCATAGCGAGCACCCGCTCGCCGCCGCAATCGCGCAGGCTGCCGACGAGCGCAGGGTCGCGCGGACGGACGTTACCGGCTTCCGGTCCGAGACCGGCGCTGGCGTCGCGGGCGACACCGGCGGCAGGCGCCTGAAACTCGGCAACGACGGCTTCGCGGCGGCGTCCGAGACCCTCGCCGCACGGGCAGACGACCTGCGTCGCGAGGGCGCGACCGTGGTTTTCCTTGCGGTCGACGATGCTCCGGCTGGCATCATCGCGATCTCGGACCCGATCAAGCCGACGACGCCGGCAGCGCTCGATGCGCTGCGCGCGGACGGGCTGGAGATCGTCATGGCGACCGGCGACAACGCGCTCACAGCCAGCGCGGTAGCCTCGAAGCTCGGCATAGAACGGGTCGAAGCGGGCGCGACGCCGGAACGCAAGGCAGCGCTCGTCGCGTCCCTACAGGCGGGCGGCAAGGCAGTCGCCATGGCGGGCGACGGTATAAACGACGCCCCCGCGCTGGCAAAGGCGAATGTCGGCATCGCCATGGGCACGGGCACCGACGTCGCCATCGAAAGCGCCGGCATCACGCTGGTGAAGGGCGACCTCGCCGCGATCGCGCGGGCGCGGCGTCTGAGCCGGGCGGCGATGGGCAATATCCGCCAGAACCTGTTTCTTGCCTTCGCCTACAACTCGGTGGGCGTGCCGATCGCGGCCGGCGTGCTGTATCCGCTGACGGGCGCACTCCTCAGCCCCGTCGTCGCCGCAGCGGCCATGAGCCTGAGTTCGGTCTCGGTGATCGGAAACGCCTTGCGGCTCAGGTTCGCGAAGCTTTAGTGCACCGTTTGCCCGCCGTCGACCATCATCGACGTACCGTGGACGAAGGACGCCGCATCGGACGCTAGGAAGGCGATCGCGTTGGCGATCTCCTCGCACTCCGCCAGCCGGCCGAGGAGCGCGAGTTCCTCGACGATGCTGGCGTCGACCATACCGGAATCCATGTAACCCTTCACGCGCGGCGACAGGGTCGCACCGGGGCACAACCCGTTCACGCGGATGTTCTCCGGCCCGTAGTCGATGGCGAGCTGGCGCGTCATCGACAGCACGCCGCCCTTCGCGGCGCAATAGACGGGCATCTCCGGATGGCCGATCACGCCGAACGTCGACGCGACGTTGACGATCGATGCGCCGTCGGCCTTGCGAAGCAGCGGCAGGAATGCGCGGCACATGTAGTAGATGCTGTTGAGATCGATGCCGATGATCCGGTGCCAGTCGGCGGGCTCCAGATTCTCGAGCTTGCTGACGAAGTTTGTGCCGGCGTTGTTGACCAGCGCCTTCACGCTGTCGTGCCGCTCGGCCACCTTCGCGGCGAGCGCGTCGACCTCCTCCTGGCTGGACACGTCGGCGACATGTCCCTCGCAGGGCGCGCCCAAAGTCTCGAGAAGCGCCACGGTTTCATCGACGTTCGCCGCCGTCTTGCTGACGACGATCACGTGCGCGCCGAGCTCAGCGAACACCTCGCAGGACGCCCGGCCGATCCCCTGCCCGCCGCCGGTAACGAGGACGGGCGCGCCCGCGAATTTCAGCCTGTCGAGCATTTCGCCTCCTTACTCCGCCGCCGCAGACGCCGGCTCGAAGCCGCGATAGTTTGCGTCGTCCAGCATCTTGATATGCGGTACGACCTCGCCGGCGAGCAGACGGATGTTCTTCTCGGTCAGGTCGGCCGGCAACGTGCCGAAATGCGGCATCATCAGGATATTGCCGAAACCGGCCTGCGCATGGCG
>JAYQUR010000324.1:0-4182 GCA_038148075.1 Alphaproteobacteria bacterium
ACGGATTATCCGAATTCGTTGCCCGAGATGGGCGCAGCCGCTATAGTGCATCGCAACAGCGAAATATTGCGACGCAATAATTCGCCGCCGTTCAATCGCTAGTGGATCTGAATATGGACCAGCAAGTCGCGCCCGCCGCTATCGTCGCAACAATGGAAGAGTTGCGCGGGTACTATATCGAAGAGCTCGAGGTCGGCCAGACGGCGGTTTACGTGCGGACGGTTACCGAGACCGACATCGTCCAGTATTCGCAGATTTCCGGCGACGACAATCCGCTCCACGTAAACGAGGAATTCGCCAAGCAGACGGTCTTCAAGGGCCGGATTGCGCACGGCATGCTGACATGCGGTTACATCTCCGCGGTGCTCGGGACCAAGCTTCCCGGTCCGGGCTGCGCCTACCTGAACCAGAATCTCAATTTCCGCGCCCCGGTGCGCATCGGCGATACCGTCCAGACCCGCATCACGGTCAAGGAGATCCACCCGGAGACCAACAAGGTGGTCTGCGAGGCGGTCTGCTCGATCGGCGAAAAGGTCGTGATCGACGGCTCCGCGACCCTCTGGGTGCCGAACCGCCGTAAATAGCGCCGATCCGCGTCCATCGGGTGGCGCGGTATTGGTTTGACTTGCCCTGAAGCGGTCGGTACGAAGACCGCCGCCATGCGTATCTTCAGACATGTCGCAGGCCTGCCGGACTTCGTCCGCGGGACCTCCGTCGCCATCGGTAACTTCGATGGCGTTCATCTCGGCCACCAGGCGGTGATTGCCGAAGCGGCGGCGCATGCGAAGGAACTGGGCACGTCGCTGTCGGTCATCACGTTCGAACCCCATCCGCGACGGTTCTTCCGCCCCGACGAGCCTCCGTTTCAGCTCACGCCGCTGCGCAGCAAGGTCCGCCATCTGCGGGCAATCGGAGTCGACAACCTGCTGGTCGTTCATTTCGACGCCGAGACCTCAGGGCTGTCGCACGACGCCTTCGTCGACACGTTCGTCATCGGCGGCTTCGAGGCCCGGCACGTGACGGTGGGTTACGACTTCGTCTTCGGTGCGGGGCGCCAGGGAACGGTCGACTATCTCCGTGAACGGTCGCGCGCCGACGGGTTCGGGTTTTCCGCCATCGAGCCTGTCAAGGACGCCAGCGAAACCGTCTATTCCTCGACGAACATCCGGAACTGCCTCGCCGACGGCAATCCGCTCGGCGCCGCGCGTTTGCTGGGGCGGCCGTGGGAGATCGAGGGGCGCGTGATCAAGGGCGACCAGAGGGGCCGCCAGATCGGCTTTCCTACGGCGAACGTCGCGTTGGAGGATTACGTCGAGCCGGCCCTGGGCGTCTACGGCGTCTGGGCGGGTATCGAGGAAGGCGGCGAGACGACGTGGCATCCGGGATGCGCCAATGTCGGGCGGCGGCCCACCTTCGACAAGGAGGACGTGAACGTCGAGGTCTACATCTTCGATTTCACCGACGACATCTACGACAAGCTTCTGCGGGTCGCCCTGGTCGAGTATATCCGCCCGGAGAAGAAGTTCGACGGGATCGCGCAGCTCCGCGAACAGATCGCGCTCGATTCCCACGACGCCCGGGCATTGCTCGACGGCATTGCCGACGACGATTTTCGCCGACCGCCGGACTGAGAGCGCCCGAATGGTCCGTTTCGGTCTCCTGACGTCTCTCCTGGTGCTGATCGTCGACCAGATGTCCAAGCTCTGGATCGTCTATGACGTGATGGATCCGCCGCGCGCGATCGAGATCGCGCCGTTCTTCAATGTCGTCATGGTCTGGAACAAGGGGGCGAGTTTCGGGATGTTCGCCACCGATTCGCCGTCGACCCAATATCTCCTCTCGGCGATTGCCGCCGTCATCTGCATTGTCCTGTTCCTGTGGTTGCGCAAGGCGACGACAGGTTGGCTGGCGATCGCGCTGGGCGCCGTCATAGGCGGCGCGCTGGGCAACGTCGTCGACCGTCTCCGCTTCGGCGCGGTGGCTGATTTTCTCGATTTCCATGCGGCGGGCTATCACTGGCCCGCCTTCAACGTCTCGGACATCGCGATTACGGTCGGCGTCGGAATGCTCGTTCTCGATGGGTTGATCGGGCGGCGCGGCGACCATAAATTCAAGTCCTGACAAGGGACGGGTGCGATGGCAGTAAAAACCTCGAAACGACCGGTCGTAGCCGCGGCACTCGCCGCTGCGGCGCTGACAGCGCTCGCGGGGTGCGAGAATGCGCGCGATGCGATCGGCATTTCCAAGCAATCGCCCGACGAATTCGCCGTCGTGACGCGCGCGCCGCTGACCCTGCCTCCCGATTACGGCCTCCGGCCGCCTCAGCCCGGCGCCCCCCGGCCGCAGGAACGGGAGGTCCGCGAAAGCGCCCGGAACATCCTGACGGCGGAAACCGGCAGCGTGCAGCGCTCCAGCCTGCCGCCCGAAGCGTCGCGGGGCGAGGCCGCGCTGCTCGCGAAGGCGGGCGCTACCGAGGTCGACCCTGCGATTCGATCCGCGATCGATCGCGAATCCTCTATCCTGGCGACGCAGGACGATAATTTCGTCGACAAGCTCCTGTTCTGGCAGGAGCGTCCCACCCCGGGGGAAATCGTCGATGCCGAGCGGGAGGCGCAGCGTCTGCAGGAGAACGCGGCGCTCGGAAATTCGCCTACAACGGGCCGGACGCCCCGGATCAAACGCAAGCCGAAGGGCTGGCTCGAGGGCATCGTCAACTGACCGAAATTTGATCGCGACGGGACTTGCCGTTCCGACGCGTGAAACCCATGTCCGGATGATGTCGACCTCGGTCCGAATTCCGGCCAGACGCTCATGAACCTCCGACGGAGCAGTAACTTGTCCGCGTCGTTCCGCGCAACTTTCGCGATTTATCTGACCGCCATCGCTCCGATCCGCTTGCGGTCGGCGTTCGCCGTTGCCGTTCTGCTGTTGGCGGCGCCGTTCGTTGCCGCCGCGCAGGGCGCGGTGTTTTCTCCCAAGACCTTCGAACTCGAAAACGGGCTGAAGGTTGTCGTTATCGAGAATCATCGCGCGCCCATCGCAATGCAGATGGTGTGGTACCGCGTTGGCGCCGCCGACGAGGAGCCCGGCGAATCCGGCCTCGCGCACTTTCTCGAGCATCTGATGTTCAAGGGCACCAAGACCGTTCCGCCGGGCGAATTCTCGCGCAAGATCGCGCGTATCGGCGGCCGCGAGAACGCGTTCACGAGTCACGACTACACCGCCTATTTCCAGACCGTCGCGGCGCATGAGATAGAGATGGTCATGCGGCTCGAAGCGGACCGCATGCAGAATCTCGTCCTCAGCGACGAGGTCGTGCTGCCCGAGCGCAACGTCGTGCTGGAGGAGCGCCGCTCCAGGACCGACAACAGCCCGGCGGCGCAGCTGGGCGAACAACGCAACCGCATGCTTTACCTCAATCATCCCTATGGCCGGCCGGTAATCGGCTGGATGAGCGAGATCGAGGCGCTGACGACGGAAAAGGCATTGGCCTTCTATCGCAAGCATTACGCGCCCAACAATGCGATGCTGATCGTCGCGGGCGACGTCACCGTCGAACAGGTTCGGGCGCTCGCCGAAAAATATTACGGACCGATCCCGAGGCGCGCCGTTCCTGCCCGCATCCGTCCCAAGGAGCCGCCGCACCGCGCCCACCGCCGCGTCGTGCTCGAAAGCCAACGGGTACGCCAGCCGGCCTGGTCGCGGTCCTATCTCGCTCCCAGTTATTCGGCCGGGGCGAAAGAGCACGCCTATGCTCTGGAGGTCCTGTCCCATGTTCTCGGCGGCGGCTCGACCAGCCGTCTTTACCGCAAGCTGGTCGTCGAGCGGGGCATCGCGTCGAACGCCGGCGCCTGGTATGCGGGCGACGGCCTCGACTATGCGGAATTCGGCATTTTTGCGAGCCCCACCGCCGGTGGCGATATAGAGGCGCTGGAGAAAGCGGTTGTCGAAGAACTCGCCGCAGCCGTTCGCGAGGGTTTCCGGGCGGACGACATCGAGCGTGGGAAGAAGCTGATTACGGCAAGCGCCATCTACGCCCGGGACGGCCTCCGTGCCGGTCCGATGGCGTTCGGCCAGGCCTTCACACAGGGCCTGACGATCGAGGACGTAGAAAGCTGGCCGGAGCGTATCGCCGCGGTCACGCCCGAACAGGTAATGGCGGCGGCGCGCGCCGTGCTCGAC
>JAYQUR010000325.1:0-4165 GCA_038148075.1 Alphaproteobacteria bacterium
CAGCATGTTGGACGCGTCCATCGCGCCTTCCGCGGCGCCGGCGCCGACCAGCGTATGCAACTCGTCGATGAACAGGATGATCTCGCCTTCCTCGGCGGTGATCTCCTGAAGGACGGCCTTCAGCCGCTCCTCGAATTCACCCCGGAACTTCGCGCCCGCGACGAGCGCGCCCAGGTCGAGCGACATCAGCTTCTTGCGCCGCAGGCTCTCGGGCACGTCGCCGTTGACGATCCGCTGGGCGAGGCCTTCGACGATGGCGGTCTTGCCGACGCCGGGTTCGCCGATCAGGACGGGGTTGTTCTTGGTGCGACGCGAGAGAACCTGGATGGTTCGCCGGATTTCCTCGTCGCGGCCGATCACCGGGTCGATCTTGCCCTGGCGCGCGCGTTCGGTCAGATCGGTCGCGTACTTCTTGAGAGCATCGTAGGCGTCCTCGGCGGTCGCGCTGTCGGCGGTGCGGCCCTTGCGAATTTCGTTGATCGCGTCGTTAAGCGACTGCGGCGACACGCCGGCCTTCGACAGCGCGTCTGCCGACGGCGTCCCCGCCGCCATCGCGAGCGCCAGCAGAAGACGCTCCGCGGTCACGAAGGAATCGCCCGCCTTTTCGGCGATGCCGCGCGCGCTTTCGAACAGACGCGCAGTTTCGGGCGCGAGATAGATCTGCCCACCGCCGCCCTCGACCTTGGGAAGCTTGGAAAGCGCCAGCTCGGTTTCGCGCAACGCGACGGACGCGTCGCCCCCGGCCGCGGCGATAAGGTTGGCGGCAAGGCCTTCCTTGTCGTCGAGCAGGACCTTGAGCAGATGCTCGGGCTTGAATTGCTGGTGATTGCTGCCGAGAGCGAGGGTTTGTGCGGACTGCACGAAACCGCGCGCCCTCTCGGTGTAGGACTCGAATTCCATTGTCTGCAACTCCGTATTCAGACATTGCAACGATAGCCCCCGTTATCGGCGGGCCTGTGCCGGACCCGCAAGCGGCATCCGGCGTTTATCCAGATATGGGGAAAAAACCGCCCGATACAAGCGCGCAAAGCGCCTGCCGGACCCTCGTCAAGGGTCCGTCAAGGCATTGAAATTCGGGTTTAATCGGCCGAAGGGACCGAAATCAGGCGTTGGCGCTCTCGCCCGCTTCGTCGGTCGCCGACTCATCGGCCGCAACCTGCTCGGCAGCGACATCGGGCTGCGGTTCTTCCGACGGATCCTTCCGCCGGCTGCCGCGACGGCGCGAACCGTTGGAACGGCCATTGCCGTTAGACTGAGCCTCGGCGTTGCCCTCGGACGCTTCCGCCTCGACGGTCTCCTCCGCCGAATCGTCGTCCATCGCGTTCGCATCGTCGCCCGGCGCGCTCGGCCGCTGCTGATCGTTCGGCGCATTGGCGTTCAGGATTCGGTAGTAATGCTCGGCGTGCTGATAATAGCTCTCGGCGCTGATCCGGTCGCCGGCGGACGTCGCATCCCGCGCCAGCGCGAGATACTTCTCGACCACCTGCTGCGCGTTGCCGCGAACCTTTACGTCCGGTCCATTGCTCTCGAACGAATGGTTGCGCGGATTGGAGTGCTTGCGGCCGTTGCCCCGACCCCTCATACGTTTGTTATTCGGGCCCTGTCTCATAGCGCCTTCGATTCCGTTTCCATTTCGATTTTTTAGACTCTGCGCTCACCTGTTTTAGCCATTTCCGTCGGCGATCCGCCGCGTTACGGTAAATCGGCTTAGAGAGTGCAGGTGCTTAAAAGGCTGACCGCTCGGGAACATGTTCGCTGCGGTGCCAATGCCTGCACCCTAGTCGGGAATCGGTCGGTTTCCAACCCTTTTTTTCCCGAACCGGTTAACGCATTCAGGCGAATTCATACGCGAAACGCCAGGCTCCGCGGGCGACCGCCGAGATCTTTCCGACGCGCCGCGTGACGGTAGCCCGCAATTCGAAACAAATCGCTAACGGCCGATTCCTGGCGGTGGCCGATTTCGAGGACCAGGGTTCCGCCGGGCGCCAGCAGCCCCGCCGCCACGGCAGCGATCGCCCGATAGGCATCGAGCCCGTCGTCGCCTCCGAACAGGGCCCTTTCAGGATCGAACTCGGCAACCTCCGGTTCGAGGGAAGCCATTTCGCCGGCGTCGATATAGGGTGGGTTCGAGACGATCAGATCGAAAGCGCCATCGACCGGCTCGGCGGGCCGGCCAGCCCGAGACGATCGGCATTGCGCCGGGCAACGGCGCAAGCGCCGGGAGAAATGTCCGTACCGACGCCCGTGGCGACCGGGATCTCATGCAGCAGCGACAGCAGCAGGCAGCCGGTCCCTGTCCCGAGATCGAGAATCCGCGGTGCGGGAGGCCCGGGCAGGAGCAGGTCGAGCGCCAGTTCGACCAGCGTCTCGCTGTCGGGCCGCGGATCGAGCGTATCGGGCGTCACTTCGAATTCGAGGCTTCGGAATTCCCGGCGGGCGAGGATACGCGAGACCGGCTCGCGCAGGGCTCGCCGCGAAATCCAGTCGCGGTACCGGGTCGCGTCCGCTACCGATACCGACGCATCGGGGCGCGTCAAAAGATCGAGACGGCCGAGCCCCGCCGCCGCGCATAGCAGGATGCGTGCGTCCGTCGCCGCGTCAGCGACGCCCGCTCCGCGCAACGCCTCGGTTGCCTCGGCGATCAGCGCATCGATCCGGTCCGCCACCAATCCGCCTTCAGGAAACGTGGGCGAGCCGCTGCGCCTGGTCTTCCGCGACGAGCGCATCGACGATTTCGTCGAGCGCCTCGCCTTCCAGAACGCGGTCGAGCTTGTGGAGGGTGAGGTTGATCCGGTGGTCGGAGACGCGGCCCTGGGGAAAATTGTAGGTCCGGATCCGCTCCGAGCGGTCGCCGGAGCCGACCTGGCTCTTTCGTGCGGCCGCGCGTTCTGCGTCGAGCGCTTCGCGTTCCGCATCGTAGAGACGGGCCCGAAGGATCTTCATCGCCTTGGCGCGGTTCTTGTGCTGCGACTTCTCGTCCTGCTGGGCGACGACGATGCCGGTCGGAATGTGGGTGATGCGCACCGCGCTGTCCGTCGTATTCACGTGCTGGCCGCCCGCGCCCTGCGACCGGTAGGTATCGACGCGGAGATCCTTCTCGTCGATCTGGACATCGACCTCCTCCGCCTCGGGAAGCACCGCGACGGTAGCGGCGGACGTATGTATGCGCCCGCCGGACTCCGTCTCGGGCACGCGCTGGACGCGATGGACGCCGGATTCGAACTTGAGGCGCGCGAAGACGCCCTTGCCGGATATCTCGGCGGAGGCTTCCTTGATGCCGCCGATCTCGTTCTCGGACAGGCTCATCACCTCGAACTTCCAGCCCTGCTTGTCGGCGTAGCGCTGATACATCCGCAGCAGGTCCGCGGCGAACAGCGCCGCCTCGTCCCCGCCCGTGCCGGCGCGAACTTCGAGTATCGCGTTCTTTTCGTCGGCCGCGTCCTTCGGCAAGAGCATGACCTGCAGGTTGCGTTCGAGTTCGGGGATGCGGGCGGTCAGTGCGGCGAACTCCTCCTCGGCCAGCGCCTTCATGTCGGCATCGGTTGCGGCGTCCGCGATCAGCTCGGCGAGATCGCCCGCCTCGTGCTGGGCATCGCGCAGTTCCCGGATCGCCGCGACGACAGGGTCGAGCTCCGCATATTCCTTCGACATCTTCACAAATTCGTCCGAGTCGCCGATGTCGCCGGTCGACATCAGTGTCGACAGCTCTTCGTGGCGCGAGACGATCTGGTCGAGTTTTTCGTCGAGTTTCACTTTTCCTTCTCCTCGTCGCCGTCGAGCGAAAACAGGCGGCGAATATGTCGTTCCGCGTCGCGCAGGGCCGGATCGTTCCGCCCGGCGAGATCGCGCAGATTGGCGCTCGGATCGTGCAGCAGGCGATTCACGAGCCGTAGCGTCGCCTCGTCGATGGCCGGATCGGCATTTCGAAGATCCGCCAGAACCTCGCGGCGGAGGATCTCGAAGCGTTCGCGTAACGCCGTCAACGCAGGCACGGCGCTGCGCTCCGCACCGGCGCGCCGGAACCGGTCGAGCTCCTCTTCGATCAGCGCTTCCGCCTCGGCCGCCGCCTCGTCGCGCTGGGATCGTCCTTCGAGCGCGATACGTTCCAGGTCGTCGAGCGAATATACGAATGGGCCATCGAGATCGTTGACCGCCGGATCGACGT
>JAYQUR010000326.1:0-4145 GCA_038148075.1 Alphaproteobacteria bacterium
CCTCGCCTTCGCGAATGCCCACCTCGCCGCGGAAGGCGATCAACTGCTCGGGGTTCATAAGTCCGGCATGATTGTCCTTGTGCCCCGCGAACGGCAGGCCGAAGCCCTTTACGCTATAGCCGATGAAACAGGTCGGCGCGTCGTCGTCGACCCCGTGGAACGCCTCGAGCGATGCGTCGAGGTCGTTGCCGGCGAGGTTGGTCATCAGAGCGTGCAGCGACGCGTCGTCGTGACTGTCCAGCAGGCCCTTGATACCCGCGACGCCGTGCAGATCCTTCTTGAGATGCTCGCGCCACGACGGACCGCCCTTGTAGGTGAGCGCCGCGTAGAGCGAGTTCGGGCAGGTGTCGATCCAGTCCCGCAGGGCGTCGCCGCCGGTCGCCTCGAAGGCGGCCTCCAGCAGCTTGCCGTACTTCATCGTCACGACGCGCCAGCCCATGTTGGCGAAAAGCTGATCGATGCGCCCGAAGATGCGGTCGGAGATGACCGAGTCCAGGCTCTGCCGGTTGTAGTCTATGACCCACCAGACATTGTGGACGTCCTTCTTCCATCCTTCGAGGAGCGCCTCGTACATATTGCCTTCGTCCAGTTCGGCGTCGCCGACGATGGCGATCATGCGGCCCTCGCGCTGGCCGTCGGGGGCGAGACCTTTGAGATGGACGTAGTCCTGCACGATAGAGGAGAAAACGGTGTGCGCCGCGCCGAGCCCGACCGAACCGGTCGAGATATCGACGTCGTCCGTATCCTTGGTCCGGGACGGGTAGGATTGTGCGCCGCCGAACTTTCGCAGCCCCTCGATCTTTTCGCGTGTCTGGTTGCCCAGCAGATACTGGATGGCGTGGAAGACCGGCGAGGCGTGCGGCTTGACGGCGACGCGATCCTGCGGATTCAGCACGTCGAAATAGAGCGCGCTCAACATAGTCGCGACCGAGGCGCTCGACGCCTGGTGACCGCCCACCTTGAGCCCGTCGCGGGACGGCCGGAGATGATTGGCGTTGTGGATCATCCAAGTCGACAACCACAAGACCTTCTTTTCGAGGGCGCGGAGCGCGGCCATGCGGTCGACAAGCGTGTCGTTTGCGTTGGCGGCGGCGAAAGCGAGGGGCTCGGCGGTCATCGGTCTGTCAGCCTGTCATCCGGTCAAATCCGGGATCAATTTACGCCCCCCGGCCCCGATTTTTATTGCGAAGTGCGACTCATATGCACTTAATTGCGCAATTATATGTCTTGAATATCTCTTGATTTGGCAGAAGATAGCTGAAATGGATCTCGACCCGATCGACCTGCGAATCCTCGACCGCCTGCAACGGGACGGCCGCATCACCAATGTCGAGCTTGCAAAGGCCGTGGGGCTCTCGCCCTCCCCCTGCCTCCGGCGCGTGCGCGACCTCGAGGACGCCGGCGTAGTCGACCGGTATGCCGCCGTTCTCGACCAGGCGGCCGTGGGACTGTCTCTCAGCGTATTCGTGCAGGTCACGCTGGAGCGCCAGGTGGAGACTGCCCTGGAGACGTTCGAGAAAACGATCGGCGAACGGCCCGAGGTGATGGAGTGCTACCTCATGACGGGCGATTCCGACTACCTGCTCCGCGTCGCGGTCGCCAACGTTGCGTCCTACGAGCAATTCCTCAAGAACCACCTCACCCGAATCCCCGGCGTCGCGAGCATCAAGTCGAGCTTCGCACTGAACCGGGTAAAATACGAAACGGCCCTGCCGCTGACGCGACGGGCCTGAACCGGGATGTTAAAGGAAAGGTTTGATCAGGACGCGCGGGCTTCGATCGCCGGAACGCGTTCGCGATAAAGGTCGGCAAAGGATTTCAACGCCAGCATTCGGGCGCCGCCGTCGAACTGGTTGCGGTTGGGACGGCTGAAGCTGACCTGGAAGCGGACGTGCGGAATACCGTAGGCGTCCGTACCGACCGACAGAACGCGGGCGGTCTCGATCATCTTGTCCGCATGGATCTTCTGGAAGGTCGAGCCCGGACGCACGTATTCCAGCTTCTTTCCCCGTTTGAAGAAAAAGCTGCTCAACGAGCGGCCCGTATCATTACGAAGCCAGCCCATGACTTCCTGTTTTTCAACCGACACTAAGGACTTCTCCTGTTCGTCCAGTCTCGATCTTACCTCGAAACACATTAAAAAGCGGTTAATAAAATCACTCTAAACCGCTGTAGTTATTTCATTTTCTTTCGCTCTCTGCGGCCGCCCGAAGACGGTCGCGGCATTTATTAACAGCAATTCCGCCGTTAACAAACCAATATTTAAGAACCGGATTCAGTCTGTAAACGGCGGAGGGCTGCCGGAATACTTTCGCAGATATCTTCCGCGATGAGGCCGGGCCCGTACGATTCCGCCGCCGCGCCGTGGAGCCAACAGCCGGCGCAGGCCGCTTCGAACGCCGGCATGCCCTGCGCGAGAAGACCGGCGACGAGGCCCGCAAGGACATCTCCCGATCCGGCGGTGGCAAGCGTCGGCGGCGCGTTGGCATTGATCGCGGCGCGGCCATCGGGCGCGGCGACGACGGTGTCCGCGCCCTTCAACAGAACCACGGCTCCCGCGGCGAGGGCCGCTTCGCGAGCGCGGGCGAGCTTGTCGCCGGACAGCCTGAACAACCGGGAAAATTCTCCTTGATGGGGCGTCAGGACCGCCGGCACATCCCTGATTGCGCGAAACAGTAGCGCCGGGTCGTCGCCGAAAGCCGTCAGCGCGTCGGCGTCGAGAACCAGCGACCGGCCGGCTGCCGCCGCGGCCAGCACGAGGTCGTGCGTCGTGCGGTTCACGCCGGCGCCGGGCCCGGCAAGGACGGCGTTCTTGCGCTCGTCCTTCAGGATTTCGGCAAATTCGTCGGCAGTGGCGAACGGAAGGGTTAGAACGCCCGGCGCGTCCGCGCTGTACATCGGCAGCGCTTCCGGACCGCTCGCGACGGTGACAAGCCCTGCGCCCACCCGCCGCGCCGCTCGCACGGCGAGGCGCGCCGCGCCGCTCATGGCGACGCCGCCGGCCACAAGCAGGTGGCCCCGGGTATATTTATGGTCCTCGAGACGCGGCCACGGAAACGCATCTCCCCAGAGATCGGGCCCGTTGACGCGTGTCAGCGGCGCGATCCTGTCCAGTACGCTGTCGGGAATGCCGATCTGCGCCACGACAGTCTCGCCTGCGCGCGCGCGCCCTGGCATCAGAAGGTGACCCGGCTTCAGCCGGAAGAACGTTACGGTAAGGTCCGCATCGACAGCCTCGCCCAGCGCGAGACCGGTATCGCCGTGGACTCCGCTCGGAATATCCACCGCGACGCAGGGAATGCCCGCATCGTTCAGCCGCCGGACGGCCTGGCCGGCGATACCGTCGACGGGCCGTGCTAGCCCGGCGCCGAAAATCGCATCGACCGCCAGTTCCGCCCCGTCGACGACGTCGGGCGACAGCGGTACGACAGAACCGGTCCAGCGGTCGGCGTTGATGCGCGCGTCGCCCTTCAGCGACCCGACATCGCCGAGGAGCGCGACCCGCACGTCCCATCCCGCGTCGGCGAGAAGCCGGGCGATTACGAACCCGTCGCCGCCGTTGTTGCCCGGCCCGCACAGGACAACGGTGCTGCGCGACGCCCAGCGCCTGCGGATTTCGGTCGCGACCGCGGCGCCGGCGGCCTCCATCAGCCGCTCGCCCGGAATGCCGG
The DNA here is from genome assembly GCA_038148075.1 of Alphaproteobacteria bacterium. Lineage (GTDB taxonomy): Bacteria > Pseudomonadota > Alphaproteobacteria > MPNO01 > UBA830 > JAYQUR01. The sequence goes on from JAYQUR010000326.1 coordinate 3,672, forward strand.
TCTCCATCGCGGCGTTATCGGCCGCATACATTTCGGCAACCGTCAGCAATTCAGGTGGATATCGGGTTGTCGCCATTGCGTCTTTTGCCTGTCGCCTTCCGCGATGCTTGACTTGCCCTTGCGCGCCGCCTATCCGGCGGACACCTCAAAAGACAGGGAGCCATCGTCCATGAGCTACGCCAATATAAAATTTTCCATCGAAAACGGTATCGCCCATCTCGTTCTGGCACGGGACGATATACGAAACGCCTATTCGGAACAGGATTTCACAGACGAGATCGTCGACGCGATCAACACGGTTCAGCTCAGCGACGAGGCGCGCGTGCTCGTCCTGTCGGCCGAGGGTAGCGCCTTTTCCGCCGGCGGCAACGTCAAGGACATGAAGGACAAGAAAGGCATCTTCGGCGGCGGGCCCGCAGGCACGCGCCGCGGCTATATCGAAGGCATCCAGAAGGTGCCGAAAGCGCTCTACAC
>JAYQUR010000327.1:0-4088 GCA_038148075.1 Alphaproteobacteria bacterium
CAAGCCGTCGACGTCCGGCGGCCCCGGCCAGGACAAGGGGCACGCGGCCGAACTCGACGCGTTCGTTGCCGCGGTTGCGGCCGGCGGTCCCGCGCCGGCCGACGAGGCCGAGCTGGTCGAATCCAGCCTCGCGACCATCGCCGTGCTGGAGTCCCTGCAGCGGGGCGGGCCGGTCGATCTCTGACATGTCCGATAAGGCGTCCGGCAACGACCTCGGACGGCTGTGGCGCACCGTCCGTCATCTGAGCGCCGATCAATGGTTCTACCGGTTCGTCGTGCGCGGCCGGATCGCGGCGATGGAGCGATTTCCCGCCCGCATGCGCGCGCGCATCGAAGCGGCGGCCATGCGCCTGCCGCTCCCCGACCCGGCAATTCCCGCGCTCGCAGGCGTCGGAGAACTTGCACTGTCGCTCCAGACAGCCGTTTACGGCGATACGTGGCAGGGTGCGCGCGGCGGCAGGTTTCGCCTGCTCAACCGCGATTTCGATTTCGGCGCCATCGAGGCGATCGACTGGCGCGGCGATTTCGGCGATGGCGACAATCCGCTGCGCGCCAACCTGCTGTCCTACATGGGATACGCCGTACCGCTGCTGGCGAGCGGCGACACGGACGACCTCGCTGCCGTCGCGCGGCTCGTCGGCGGGCTCGAATCCGCGGGCGACTGGTCGTCGCCGGGCGTGTTCCGCGACGTCTGGAACGCCTACAGCGCGAGCCACCGGATCGTCAATCTGCTGGGCGGTCTCGCGCTGCACCGGCGCGCCGGCGGCGACACGGACGGTCCCGGCGCGCGGGCGGTGCGCGAGCATGTGCGTTTCTGTGCCGCCTTCGTCCGCGCCAATCTCGAACGCGACATCCAGTTCAATCACCTGATGAAAAATCTCGTCGCGCTGTCAGTTTACGGTGCCGCGCACGATTCCGTTCCTGTTCCGCTCCGCTTCCTCGGCCGCGCGGTGGCCGCGTCGGTGCGCCAGAACGTTCTCGCCGACGGCGGTCATGCCGAACGCAGCCCGATGTATCACGCGCTCGGCCTGCTCGATGTCCGGACATTGCGTGCGGCCGGCATTTTCCAGGGGAAGGACGACGCGTTGCTGGCGGACGCCGAGGCGCGCATGGCGGGCGCGCTGGCCGCTATGACGCTCGCGGACGGGGATGTCGCGCTGTTCAACGATGCGTGGGAAGGCGAGGCGCCGCGCGCCGCCGACCTCGCGCCGCCAAACGGCGACGGAGTCCTGCTTCTGTCGGAAACAGGCTACGCCCGGCTCGCCGGCGGCGGCGACAGTGTCGTGTTCGATTGCGGGCCGTGCGGACCGGACCGGAACCCCGGTCACGCCCATGCCGATTTCCTGTCGGTCGAGACGACCGTCGGCGGTGTCCGGTTCCTTGTGGATACCGGCGTACCCACCTATACGGCCGGGGCCGCGCGCGATTCCTCGCGTTCGGCGGCGGCACACAACGGGCCGAGGCTCGTGGGCGCCGAGCCCATCGAGTTCTGGAAATCGTTCCGGGTCGGGCGGCGCGGCTACGGCCGATCGCTCGACATGGCCGGTTTCGGCGGCATCGCGCCGCTCGCCGCTGCGGGCGTCCAGGACGGTTATCGGCACCTCGGCGTCGAGGTTCGCCGGTTCGTCGGGTTGTGGCCGGACACCGGGCTGCTCATCGCAGACCTGTGGCAGGGGGCGAACGCCGCCGACCCCGCGCTCGATTTCCTGATCGACGGCGCCTGGTCGGCTGACGCCGATAATCGGTTCGGCAATGGAGGGGCCTTCGTCGAAGTGTGTGCGCTCGCGGGAGAAATCGCGGGCGTCGCAAACGCCTCGTGCTGGCGGCGTTTCGACGTCGAACGGCCCGCCCACCGGCTGGGCGTCGTTCCAGTTCGTTCGGGCGTTACGGCTCGCGCGGCGGTGTGGTTCGGCTGGGGGACGGGTACCGGACCCGATCCCGCAACGATCGACGACTTGTTCGCCCGGCTCGCCGCCGCTAGAAACGCCGCCAGCGTATGAACGGTGCCATGAGAATTTTCGTTCACGATTACGGCGGCCATCCGTTTCCCGTACAGCTCAGCCGAGAACTGGCGCACCGCGGCCATACGGTCCATCATCTTTATGCGCCGTTCTTCCAGAGCCCCAAGGGCGGGCTGACCAAGACCGCCGCCGACCCCGACGGGTTGAGCATCGAGGCGCTCGACATCGGCGAGCCGTTCCAGAAATACCGGTTCGTCCCGCGTCTTCGCCAGGAAATCCGCTACGGCCATCTGGCGGCCGAGCGCGTCCGTGCGTTCCGCCCCGATGTCGCGATCGGCTGCACGATCCCGCTCGACCCGCAGAACATCTACCTGCGCGCCTGCAAGGAAATCGGCGCGCCGCACACCTACTGGCTTCAGGATTTCTACAGTACGGCGATCTCGTGGATCCTGCGCCGGAAGTTTCCCGGCCTCGGCCATCTCGTCGGCTGGCGCTACACCGCTCTCGAACGCCGGATGATTCGCGACAGCGCCGCAGTCGTTGCCATCACCGAGGATTTCCTGCCGCATCTGCGCGAGTGGGGTGTCGATCCCGCGCGCACGCACGTTATCGAGAACTGGGCGCCGATCGAGGACTTGCCCGTACTCGACCGCGAGACTGCCTGGCGCGCCGAGCACGGACTGTCCGGCAAGCGGGTGGCGCTTTATTCCGGCACGCTCGGCATGAAGCACAACCCGGCGCTGCTGCTTGCGCTGGCGGAGCGTTGCGCTGACCGTCCCGATATCGCGATCGTCGTCAATTCCGAGGGGCCGGGCGAGGAATGGCTGCGACGGGAAGGCGCTGCGCGTGGGCTCGGCAATCTCGTAATGCTGCCGTTCCAGCCCTACGAGCGCTTTCCGGAGGTGCTGGCGAGCGCCGATGTCCTCGTTGCGATCCTGGAACCGGATGCCGGAGTCTTTTCCGTCCCGTCCAAGGTGCTGAGCTATCTGTGCGCGGCGCGACCGGTGCTCGCCGCGATCCCGCCCGAGAACCTCGCAGCGCGGATTCTCACCGGAAAAGATGCGGGCCGCGTGACGCCGCCCCACGATGTGGAAGCGTTCGTCGCCAACGCCGAAACGCTGCTGGCCGATGCAGGCCTCCGCGAGACGCTCGGCCGCAATGCCCGGGACTACGCCGAATCCCGGTTCCGGATTAAGGATATCGGCGAGCGGTTCGAGACGATATTGTCTGCGACGAGGCGCGGTTGAATCCGAAACCCGCCGAGAAAAATACGAAGGAAGACCGAACGTGGATCTGAACGCCTATTTCGACTCCGAACTGGACGAGCACGAGGGCGTCGTGCGGGCGACCCGCGCGTTGAAGGCCGAGTTCGTCCGGCTGTGCGAGATTTGCACCGCGGCGATCGAGAACGGCAACAAGATCGCGTTTTTCGGGAACGGCGGGAGTGCGGGCGATGCCCAGCACCTCGCGACGGAACTGGTGTGCCGCTACAAGGTGAACCGTCGCGCGCTTCCGGCCATCGCTTTTACCACCGATACGTCGCTCATCACCGCGGCTGCGAACGATTTCGGTTACGATACCGTGTTCGCCCGCCAGGTCGAGGCGCTGTGCAGGCCGGGCGACGTCTGTATCGGGATCACGACGTCCGGCGAAAGCCCGAACGTCACCGCGGCGCTGGAGACGGCGCAGAAAATGGACGTCACGGCGGCGGCGCTGTCGGGCAAATCCGGCGGCAAGCTGGTCGGCCTTGCCGATCCGTTGCTGATCGTGCCGTCGCAGACGACCGCCCGGATTCAGGAAATGCACATCATGCTCGGCCAGATGCTGTGCGACGTTCTCGAACAGCGCTGCGGATGAGACGATGACGGAGCCCGCCGCCGCTACGCTCGCCGCCGCCGTTGCGTCCCTCGCGGGCAGGCGCGTCGCCTGCGTCGGCGATGTCATGCTCGACCGCTTCATCTATGGCGATGTGGTTCGGCTCTCGCCCGAGGCGCCGATTCCCGTCTGCCGGGTGTCCGACGAGACGGCAATGCTCGGCGGCGCCGGCAACGTCGTCCGCAATCTGGTCTCTCTCGGCGCAGAAGTCAGCTTCGTCTCGGTGACCGGCGACGACGACACCGCTCGCGA